>JBOHTE010000591.1:0-9501 GCA_050733555.1 Gemmatimonadaceae bacterium
CTCGAGCTCCGCACGCACCACCGCGCGGACGCGCACACCGGCACCGCTACGGCGTGAACTTCGCCGAGCGGGCTTCGTAGTGCCGGCGCTCTCCCCCGAGAATGCGCGTCATGAGCGTCATGGCGCCCCGGGAGAGCGCCGTGCCGGGGTTCTTCTCGCCGCGCACCGCCGGCTGCAGCTCGCCGCGCAGCCAACGCTCCACTTCGTCCAGATCGTTCACGGACAGCATCGCCACGTCGAGCGTGACGATGTAGTACGAGCGGTCATGCCCGAGGATGGGCCTCATGGCCGGCTGGAACGGACGCGACATGGCCTGCTCGGTCTCCGCCAGTGTGCCGAACGTGCCGAGTGTCGTCACGCGGTCCGCCTCGATGCGGGCCGCCGTGTAGCGACGCTCCAGCGGGTTGTAGCGCACGATGAGATCCCACTCCACCTGCTGCTTCAGGTTGTCGAACAGCCCGCCTGACGACCACAGCTCGAGCCGGAAGTGCAATCGCGCCGGGAATCCGTTCTGCAGCAGCTCGCGCAGGTTCCGGTCTTCGAGTACGCCGCTCGTCGTGATGATCGGCACGCCGCGCTCCTTTCCCGATTGCGCCGCCGGCACGGCAATCCGCAGCGGCGCGCCGCGCGGCGCCGCGCGCTGCGCGCGCACCGGCGGCATCCCCGCGAGCATCAGGATGGCGAGCATCAGAGCCAGCCGCACGGTCTAGAATCGATGCCGGAGGCGAATCATGAAGTTCACCGGATTCCTCGAATCGGTGAGCGACTTCGCGATGAAGATGCCCAGCACCTCGGCGTCCAGTCCGATACCCACATCGGACTTGAAGCTGCCAAGTGAAGGAATGCCGTCGGTGCGCACGATCGTGCCGTTGTCCAGACGACGATGCACGAGCCAGCCACGACCGGCGTCCGAGAACAGCACCCACTGCAACGGATGCGAGAAGCCCCAGCTCCAACCGTTGAGATCCGCTCCGCCAAACAGTCGCCAGTTGAGGTCATGACGATATTCCACCTGGGCGAGCGCCACGCGCTCGCATTGCGCGGGGATCCCGGGCACCTCCACGCCATCGCTGCACGTCAGCACGTCCTCCCCTGTCGTGAGCTGGCGGAAGTCATAACCCGGTATCGTGCCCGACCCACCGAGTGAGAAGCGCCGTTCCAGGGGCAGGGGATCGCCACCCAGCCATCCGCCGAGCAGCAGCCGGAGATTCAACTGCCCTTCGGGTGAGACGCGATTGTACCGGCGCACGTCCATGAGCGCGCGCGTGTAGCTCACGCCCACCGTACCGCTCGCCGCTGGCCGCGCGAGCGGCGAGGTTGGGCCGAGCGTGGCGGCGTTGCTCCAGCCGTGCTCGATGTCCGCGTTGACGAGCCAGCCGGTGACGGGCGTCTCCACGTCGTTTCGCGTGTCGTACTTCACGGCGAGATCCGTCATGCCGAATCGTCCCGCATCGAGCACGGGGTTGGGGCGCCAGCTCGCGTCGTTGCGGAAGAGCGTGAACGGATTGCGCGTGTCGCGTGGCTCCCAGCGCTCCGCACCCAGCGAAAGCGTGAGCGAGAGCCGCGGCCCATCGCGCAGCGACAGGTAGCCACGCGCGCCCGTGCGCCCATAGTAGTCGCGATAGTCGCGGTGCAGCATGAACGTCGCGAGTCCGATCTCGGCGTCGTGCAACTGCCATGGCTCCACCGAGGCCACGTCGTCGAAGGCGTCTGCACCAATCGCGATGCCATGGCGGTAGCCGAACTGCATTTCGGCGTTGGCGCGATAGCCGCGATTCGCCTTCGTCCACGCGAAGTGATCCGCCGAGCGGTAGATGCCCATGACCTCCAGGTGAAACGGGCCGAGCGGATTGTTGCTGCGCACCACGGGACCGAAGAAAATCGGCAGTCCCTCGACGCGATTGTAGGTGCCGCCCTTGACGATGAATCGCGTGGCGCTGCGCTCGTGGCGGCGGCGCCAGCGGTGGAACCACGTGATGAGGCTGCGCCCTTCGTCGTGCGTCGCGACGACCTGTTCGCCTTCCATGCGGTAGAACAGCCGCTGCGCGTGCACCTCGATGGTGCCGCCCACGGTCGCGCTGTCGGCGCCGGTGGCTGCGCCACCCGCGACGATGAGATCGCCGTCAATGCGGGCGCCGGGGCGGAGCGTGACGTCGCCATTGATCACCACCACGCGCCCCGTGATGTGTCCACCTACGGTCAGCGGTGCGTCGAGCACCGCGACGGTGCCGTCCACCGTCTGGCCGGAATCCACGCTCACGGGCCCGCGCGACCGGATCGTCGCGGTCTGGTTGTAGAGAAAGGCGATACGCGTGGCATCGTCGTACGACAGCGTGTCCGTCGCGCGCGTGGTATCTGATTCCTGGGCCCGCGTGCGTGACACGATCAGTGTGAGCGCAGCCGCGATGGCGACACTCCATCGCGCCATGCGCGTGAGCAACCCGCGGCGCCGGATTGCCTTCACTCGTCGTGCCATTCGATACCCAGGCGGCGCAGTCGGCGATAGAGGTTCGGTCGGTCCGTGTGCAGGCGACGCGCGGCCTCGGCAACCTTGCCGCGCGCGGCGGTGAGAGCCTGCGTGATGAGTGCGCGCTCGTAGTCGTCCAGCGCATCCGCAAGCGGACGCTCGGCGGGCGAAGCGCCATCGGACGGCCGCACTGGCGCTCGGTCCAGCGAGGACATGCCAAGGACTTCGCTCACGTCGCGCGTGGTGACATCCGCGCCGGCGTGCAGAATCGCGAGTCGCTCCACGATGTTCGCGAGCTCTCGCACGTTACCCGGCCAACGATAGCGCTCCATGAGCCGGAGCGCCTCAGCGCTCCACCCCGGTGCCGGGCGCCCCGCGCGGATCCGGTAGAGGGCCGAGAAGTGGCGCACGAGGAGCGCAATGTCGCCAGGCCGATCGCGCAGCGGCGGCAACGCGACGGGAATCACGTTCAGGCGGAAGAAGAGATCCTCCCGGAAGCGTCCCTCCCGCACGGCGCGCTCCAGGTCCATGTTCGTTGCGGCGATCACGCGGACGTCCACGGTGATCGGCTTGCCGCCGCCCACGCGTTCGATCTCGTGCACCTCGATGGCGCGCAGCAGCTTCGCCTGCGCGTCCGCGCCCAGGTCGCCCACCTCGTCTAGAAGAAGCGTGCCGGAGTCCGCAAGTTCGAAACGGCCGATGCGGCGTTCGAGGGCTCCTGTGAAGGCGCCGCGCTCGTGGCCGAACATCTCGCTCTCGACCAGGTCACGCGGAATCGCGGCGCAGTTGACCCGGATGAACGGGCGATCCCGGCGTGCGCTGCCACGGTGAATCGCCGCGGCCACGAGCTCCTTGCCCGTGCCCGATTCCCCAGTCACGAGCACGCGCGCGTTGCTGGCTGCCACGCGCTCGATGAGCGCACGCACACGCTGCATCGCGCCGCTGGTGCCCACCATCTCGCCCGCCGGCCCGAGGTCCTCGCGCAAGGCGCGCGCCTCGCGCCGCGCCTGTCGCAGCTCGAGCGCGGACCGAAGCGTGACGAGTACGCCCTCGGGGGTGAGCGGCTTCTCCAGAAAGTGAAATGCGCCGAGCTTCGTGGCGCGCACGGCGTCGCTGAGCCCGGCCCGTCCGCTCATCATGACCACGGGCACGTCGGGCAGTTGCTCGCGCAGCCGCGTGAGGGTCGCCATGCCATCCAGCTCGCCCGGCATCATGAGGTCGAGCAGGACCGCATCCGGTTCGCGCTCGAGCGCCGCGGCCACGCCCGCGGCGCCTTCCGGTGCGTCACGCGCGGTAAACCCCTCCGCGGTGAGCAATGCGCCAACCATCCGCCGGATGTTCGGCTCGTCGTCAATGATGAGGATGTCGGCGATGGGTGTCATGCGTCCGCGGCGTGCGATGCGGACGGCGGGGCAGGGTTCATGGGTGGCGCGCCGGCGGCTCCGCCGGCGGCGTGCCGGTCCGTTCCGACAGGAGCTTGGTGGTGAAGCGCTGCCCCTCCGAGATGCGCTCGACTTCCACCGCAATGGAGTCAATCGCCTGCTCCATGTGCTCGAGTCGCTGGGCCACCTCGGGGGGCAGCGTTGCTCCGGCCGAGTGGCGATCCATGCGCCTGGCGAACGCCCGGGCCAGGGGCAGCCCGATGCAGACGACTCCGCACATGACAAAGAACGCGATGGGAACGACGAATGGACTCACGATTCTTCTCCTGATTCACTGATCATGCGTCTGCCTGACCCGTGGGAAGCACAAAACTGATCTCCGTTCCTTCACCTTCACGACTGGTTGCCTGCACGTGACCGCCATGCGCCAGCACGGTCTGCCGCGCGATCGCGAGCCCCAGCCCGGTGCCGCCCCGCTTGTGCGTGACGTACGGTTGCCAGATGCCCGGCAGGCGGGCCGCGGGGATTCCCGCGCCCGTGTCTCGTACGCGCATCTCGACGGCATCGTTTCCGTCCCAACGCACATGGCTCACGTGTACGTCCACCCGTCCGCCGTCGTGACAGGCCTCCACCGCGTTGATGAGCACGTTCGACAGCGCGCGGGACAGCGCATCGTAATGCCCGCGGACGAGCGGCACGTCCTCGCCCACGTGAACCTGGACCGGGACCCCATCCGGCATGATGGCGCGGGCCGCGTAGCGCGCCAGCTCCGCGACGTCCACCTGCGCCGTCGGTCCCTCCGGCAGACGTCCGAATTGCGAGAAGCTCCGCGCCATCTCCTCCAGTCGGCGCGATTCGGTATCCAGCACTTCCACCACATCCGCCAGCCTGGGGTCGGCCTCGCGCTTGAGTCGCGCGACGGCCAGGCCAATGGGGGTGAGCGGATTTTTCAGCTCATGCGCCACGCGACGCGCGGTCTCGCGGAACGCCTCGAGCCGCCCCGCCTCGACTTCCCGCGCCCGCGCCGTGGTCAGCTCGCCGGACATCTTGCGCATGCGCGCGCGCAGCACCTCGAACTCGGGCGCACCCCGCCGCGGCGGCCCCTCCGGCGGCTCCTGTCCCCGTGCAATGAGCTCCGCCCACTCCACGATTTCGTTCAGCGGCCGGCTGAGCTGGCGGCTCAGGTGCCCAGCCACGCGCGAGGCCAGTACCGCGATCAGGAGCGACCCGGCGATGGCCAGCACCACGAGCACGACGACCGCACGCGAGACAAGATAGTTGTACCGCTTCGCCTGCACGAGCGATGCCGCGAGTTCCGCTTCGTGCGCGTTGACCGCGGCGCGTTCGGCGGGCGAGAGCGGGGCCTGCCGCGCGGCGGCAATCGCGCGGCGGCCGGTGGTCGCCACGTTGTCCCATGCCTGACTCCCGCTCAATACGGGAAGCGTACTGCGCGCGACCAGGGCGCCCCCCACCATGAGCACGGTGGATGGAATCACCGCGAAGAGCACCAGGTACAGCAGCACGCGATTGCGGAAACTCAGCCGCGTCACGAGTTCTCCAAGGCTGGTAGCGAGTGGCCAGTGGCTGACAGCTAGTAACTGCTAACGGCGGGGCGGGCTGGTTGCTAGTAGCTGGTTGCTGGTAGCTGGATGCTGGTAGCTGGACTCCCCACTCTGATCCAGCTCCCAGCTACCGCTTCTAAACCAGCAACCAGCTACTAGCTACCTGCTACCAGCCAGTTGTACATTGCAACACTTGTGATGCGTATTTCAGTCGGAAGCTGATGTCGAATTCGTGGACGCTCGCCCAGACCTTCGCGGCGCGCGTGCGGGAGCATGCCGACCGCACGCTGCTCGTCGCGAATGGGAGGTCGCTCTCATACGGACAGGTCGACGCGAAGTCCTCGGCGCTGGCCGCCGCACTCGCCGAACTCGGCATCGAGGCGGGCGATCGCATCGCGATCGTCATGCCCAACTGGCCCGAGTGGGTCATCACGCTGTTCGCCGCCGCGAAGCTCGGCGCGATCGTCGTGCCGCTCAACGCCCGGCTCAGTTATCACGAGTTCAAGTACCAGTTGCGTCATGCGGAAGTGTCCGTGGTCTTTTCCGCGGAGCGCCGCGGCGGCGTGGATTACCTCCAGATGTTCGAGGACATCATCGCCGAGTTGCCGGACCTGCAGTACCTCGTGACGGTCGGGGACCAGGAGCTGTGGTACGACGACCGGATCTTCCAGTTCGAAGATCTGCTGTCGAGTGGGGACGGACGCGAGTATCCCGTGCCCGCGGAGCTGCAGGACGGCTCCGACCTCGCGATGCTGTACACGTCGGGCACCATGGGAAAGCCCAAGGGCGTGCGCCTGTCGCATCGCACCGTCGTCGAGACGGCGGTGCACACGGGTGACGCGCTCGAGATGGAGCCGTCGGATCGCGTGCTCGTGTCGGTTCCGCTGTTCACGAGCTTCGGCTTCAGTATCGTGGTGGGCACCATGGCGGCCGGTGCGACGATCGTGCTGCAGGACACGTTCGAGGCCGCGCACGCGATCGCCTTGATGCACCAGGAGCGGGTCACGGTGATGCATGGGGTCCCAACCATGTATCACATGCTGATGCGGGCGCCGGAATTCAACGGTGCCGCGTTTCCGCTGCTGCGCACCGGGATCGTCGCGGGCGGTCCGGTGCAGGAGGATCTGGTCCAGCGCATCCGGCGCTGGTGTGATGTGCAGGTGGCATATGGCCTCACGGAAACGGGGCCGACCGTGACAATTACCCGCTTCTCCGATCCACCCGACAAGCGCCTCACCACCGTGGGGCGGCCGTTGCCGGGTGTGGAGATCAAGGCGGTGGACTTCGTCACGGGTGCGTTGCACGGCCCCGAAGCGGTCGGCGAAATCGCCGTCCGCGGGCCCAATGTCATGCAGGGCTACGCCCGCATGCCGGCGGAGACTGCCCGGTCGTTCTCCCCGGAAGGTTTCTTTCTCACCGGTGATCTCGGCATCATCGATGAAGATGGATACCTGCGGATTGTCGGACGGACGAAGGAGATGATTCTGCGCGGCGGCTACCAGATCCACCCGCGTGAAGTCGAGGATCTCCTCCGTGCGCACCCTGCGGTGGAAGACGTGTGCGTGATCGGTGTTCCCCACGACATCATGGGAGAGCTGGTCTGCGCGTGCGTCGTTCCGGTGGAAGGCGCGGTCATCACCGGCAGTGAACTGAAGGAGTTCGCGCGCGATACGATGGCCGACTTCAAACTCCCTGATCTCGTTCGCTTCTTCGATGCCTTCCCCATGACCGGGAGCGGGAAGGTGAAGCGACGGGAGCTCGAGCGCATGGTGGCGCTCGAGTACACTGCGACGATAGGAAGTTCATGAACTCCCGAAACCTGAGATCGGCGTCCTCCCGGCCGCCGGTCGCTCCTCTGCACCGCGGCCCGCAGGCCGTCAACACGTCCGGCGCGCCCTTCGGCGCGCCCCCCTACGTGCACGCGCCCAACGCCGCACTGCTCATCGACTTCGACAACGTGACGATGGGCATCCGGTCGGATCTCGGCCACGAGCTGCGCAATCTGCTGTCGTCGGACATCATCAAGGGCAAGGTCGCCGTCCAGCGCGCGTACGCCGACTGGCGCCGCTACCCGCAGTACATCGTCCCGCTCACCGAGTCGTCCATTGACCTGATCTACGCGCCGGCGTACGGGTCCTCCAAGAAGAACGCCACGGACATCCGGCTCGCCATTGACGCGCTGGAAATCGTTTTCACGCGCCCCGAGATCGGCACGTACATCCTGCTGTCCGGCGACTCCGACTTCTCGAGCCTCGTCATCAAGCTCAAGGAATACGGCAAGTACGTCATCGGCGTGGGCATTCGCGAATCGTCGAGCGATCTGCTCGTCATGAATTGCGACGAATACTACAGCTACAACGCGCTCGCCGGACTCGTGAAGTCGGGTGAAGACGAGCAGGTGTCGCGCGATCCCTGGGAGCTCGTGGTGGAAGCCGTCGCGCGCATGCAGCGCAACGGCGACGTGATGCGCTCCGACCGCCTCAAGCAGGTGATGCAGGACATCGACTCCTCGTTCGACGAAAAAAACCTCGGCATGGCGAAGTTCTCGCGCTTCTGCCAGGAAGCAGCGCAGCGTGGACTGCTCAAGCTCACGCGGCTCGAGAATGGCCAGATGGAAGTCGATGTCGCGGTGCTCGATGGTGCGGCGCCCGCGGCGCCCGCGGCGGCGCCAGCGAAGCCGGAAGCGCGAAACGGCGCGGTCGCCGAGGAAAAGGAGCGGCGCGGTCGTCGCGGTCGCGGACGCCGTGGCCGCGGCGGCGCGGAGCGCGAAACGCCGGCCGGTGCGCCGGAACTCGCTCCGTCAGACGAGATGCCGACGATCGTGACGGCGCCGCCGCCGGTCGTGCCCGCGGCGCCTGCCACCGTGACGATCGCGGCACCGGCCATGGGGCAGATGGGTGGCGAACGGCTCACGCGCGAGGAAGCGCTCGTACTCGTCCAGCAGGCGGTGCGCGCCCTCGCCGGGAACGAGCAGGATGCGGTGCCCGCGAGCGCCGTGCGTCAGAAAGCGCGCAACCTCCTCGGCCGCGACAGCGAGACGCTCAATGAGCGCTTCTTTCACCGCATTCTGCGTGATGCACACGACGCGAATCTGATCGACCTGCGCAAGCGTGGTGACGATTACGAAGTGGCGCTGGCGGTATCGGCTGCACCCGTCACCGAGCGGCTCTCGGTCGCCGCATCCGCGGCGGAGGTGCCGGAAAGCCAGGCGTCGCGCAGTGCATCGCACGCGGCGTCGCTGCGCCGCGGCATTCGGCCCCGCGGGGTCCGTCCGGGTCGGGGCGGCGAGTTGCCACCGGAACTGCTCAGCATTGGCGTGGTCGAACCGGCGCGCCCCGCCCAGCCGGAACCCGCCGGTGCGGCAGAGCCCGCGCCGGACGTCCCGGTCGGGGCGGCGGCAAGTGCGCCCGCAGCGCCCGAGAAGAAGGCCGCCGCGCGCAAGAGACGCGGCACACGCGCCACGAAGCAGTCGGCCGCAAAGAAGACCGCGGCGGTGCCAGCGCCGGAGGCGAGCGCCGCGGTCGCGCCGAAGCCGCGCCGCCCGCGCGGGCGGCGCACGACCGTGGCCGCCAACGAGAAGTCAGGATGACGCAACGCGCCGCGCGGGCCGCGCGGCGCGTTCGTTTCGGCGCTCCGCTTCCGCTCTCGTTCTACGCGCGTGACACCGAAGAGGTGGCGCGCGACCTGATTGGTGCCGTCCTGTGCGCCGTGACGCCGGACGGCGTCGCGGCGGGACGTATCGTGGAAACCGAGGCGTATCTCGGTGAACATGACGCGGCCTGCCACGCGAGCGCCGGACGCACGGCGCGCACGCACTGGCTGTATGGTCCACCCGGCCGCGCGTACGTGTATTTCATCTACGGCATGTACTGGTGCTTCAATGCCGTGACGCGCGCCGCGGGACTGCCGAGCGCCGTGCTCGTGCGCGCGCTCGAACCAGTGGAGGGACTGGAGCTCATGAGCGCGCGTCGCGGATACCCCGCCCGCGCGCGTGATCTCACCAATGGTCCCGGCAAGCTGTGCGGCGCGCTCGCCATCACGGGCGCCGTGAACGGCCTGCGGCTCGACCGCACGCCGCTCAGCATCCGGC
>JBOHTE010000592.1:0-1302 GCA_050733555.1 Gemmatimonadaceae bacterium
GCGCTGGAGCGGAGCGGAATGGCGACCGCGGTGGTGAAGCCGCAGCTCGTCAGCGACAACGGGTCGCAGTTCACCTCGCAGGATTTCAGGCAGTTGGTCCGGCAGTTCGAGTTGAAGCACATCAGGATCAGGACGTATCATCCCGAGTCGAACGGGGTTCTGGAGCGTTATCACCGCACGACGAGGGAGGAGATCGGCGAGGAGGAGCTCAGGAATCTCTCGCACGCGAGGGAGGTCATCGCGAAGTGGGTGAGCCATTACAACGAGCGCCGGCTGCACGCGGGGCTGGGCTACATGGAGCCGGTGGTGTCCTCCAGCGGTGATCCGGAGAAGCGAAAGAACGAGCGTGCGGCGAAGCTGCGAGCGGCGCGCGAAGAGAGGAGGAGAAGCAACGCGGAGCGGCTCCAGCTCGCTGCGTGATTCACGCGTGATCGACCGGAGAAGTGTAAGTCGTTCCGTCACGCGAAAGTTCAAAAGCGGCTGAACCAGTACAGCCGGACAATTCTATGGGATGATGTGGCCAATCGCGAGGCGACGAAGACAGGTCGCCGAGGAGTTCAAGATCCAAGCAGTACGTCTGGCGGAGCGCGGCAAGCCTCGTAGGACGGTGGCGCAGGAGTCAGGGATCAGCGCGAACATGCTCAGGAGATGGCCACGGAACCTGTTAACGATGTTGAGACGCCGGGTGGGCTGAGTTTACTGAGCTGCGTCCTCTGAGATCGTGAGCAGGTTGGTGGGGGATGATCCACGGTGCAGCGGGCAGCGCGAGCGGAACGGGCAGCTGCCTGACGAAGCGTTCCGGTGTCGCCTCGTAAGGAGCGTAGAGCACGGCGGCAGGTCGATTACGCCGCTCCTCTTTTAGCCCGTAGTGGACGTCGAATGGCGTCGGCAGTTCTCCCTCGGTTTGTGGAGCCCAATGCAATTCCAGCTTGCGCTGTAGCTGTTAGCGTGAACCTCGTGTCCACTGAAGGAGGGGAAGGTCAAACTTCCTGCGTGCGCGGTAAGAGAGTTGCTTGGTAATTCAATTCTCTGCCTAGTCTCATTCCCGAAGAGGCAATCGTGAAAGTCGTCTCTGTGAATAGTGCAATCGCCAGCGGTGAATGGCTCAAGTTCAATACGAGCTACCTTGGAATGCAGATGAAATTCAGGTTACGCCTCGTCGATTTCCATCGTATCGATGATCAGGAAATCACGCGGACGATCGAGGTCGATACGTTGATCGAAGGTGCGTTATGGCTGCTCTCTGTTGAAGTCATAAACCTCGGTCAACAGCCTGTCAGTGCTTATCGTGTAGCTAAGACC
>JBOHTE010000593.1:0-2126 GCA_050733555.1 Gemmatimonadaceae bacterium
GGAATGGACGCTCCCGCCTTGAACACGGACGACGTCAGCGTGAATGCCGCGCCCTGATGGCTCATGTCACCCCCGGCATCCGCGGATGCGGTGCATGCCCCGGCCATCAGCGCAAGCGCCACCGCGACAAGGCGCACAACGCGCGGTGGCGGCGCGGCCGGCCACAGAAACGAATGCGTCACGGGTCATCTCCCATCGCCACCGCGATGCGGTTCAACGCCTGGCGTACACGCTGGTCGCGCCATTCTTCGAAAACGCGATGACCTCATAGCTCTCCTTCGTGCCACCTTCCATTCCCGGCGATCCGGTCACCATGCCCGGCACCGCGAGCCCGGCGATCTTCGCGTGCTCACGCAGCATCTTCTGAACGAGATCCGCCGGAACGTGTCCTTCCACCACGTACGGCCCGGTCGTCGCCGTATGACAGGACTGCAGCGCCTTCGGCACGCCGAAGGTCGCCTTCACCTCGCTCAGGTCATTCATGTCGCGCGTGGTCACGGCAAATCCATTGGCGCGCATGTACTCCACCCACTTCTTGCAGCAGCCGCAGCTCGGGTCCTTGTATACCGTGATCGCCGTGGGCGACTCGGCGAACGCCGGTAGCGCCCCGCCCGCCACGGCCACCGCCGCGCCACTCACCGCCAGTCGCAGCCACTCGCGTCTCGAAACCATGTCCTTCCTCCGTGTGATCAAGCCGCGGGCCGCAGTGCCCGCCGCCCCACGATAGGTTCACGCGCGAAGTGCGACAAGGCCCGGCGCGGACGGGCCCGCTGCGCGGCAAGAGCGCCCGCGGTGCTACTGGCGGCGGATCGGCTCGACCACGACTGCCGTGCCGTAGCAGAGCACTTCGGTCACGCCCTTCATGATTTCCGTGGCGTCGTAGCGCACGCCCACCACCGCGTTCGCGCCGAGTTGCTGCGCGTGCTGCAGCATGAGGTCGAACGATTCCTCACGCGTTCTCTCGCACAGATTCGTGAGCAGCGTGATATTTCCGCCGACCAGCGTCTGCAGCCCCGCGCCGATGCTTCCGATGATCGATCGTGAGCGGACAATGATGCCGCGCACCAGGCCCAGTGACCTGACCGTCTGATAGCCGTCGAGCGCGGTGGAGGTGGTGGTCATGGAGTGTTCCATCTGACCCGTGCCGGGTAGCGGGTAAATGCGCGCGTCGCGCGGGCGTTCGGGCATGACACCTGTAGCGGTTGGAGAACGTAGGGAACTGCGGAATTCACACCAGCGAGGTACTGATCATGGATCCGGATGCACCGTTCGTCGTTGCGGTACTCGCCATCATCTTTGGAAGCATCCTCATACTTGCGCGGATGTGGTTCAACCATCGCGCCAGGAAGGTCGCGCCTCCTCCAGAAATGCACGCGATCGAGGAGCGGTTGAATCGCATCGAGCAGGCGGTGGACGCCATCGCCGTCGAGACCGAACGCATCTCGGAGGGGCAACGCTTCACGACGAAGCTCCTCTCCGACCGACGCGGTGCGGATGCCAACGCCGAGGCGCTGCGGCCGGGACCGCAACGAAGCTAGATCGCGTCGCGAACGCGGTCGAACCCTTCCCGGATCTCGCTGGCCAGCACCTTGGCGGCGTCGCTGATGTCGGCGGCCGCCTGCTGTGCCTCGCCGCGCACGCGGCCGGCGCGAACGCGCAGCTCGTCGAGCTTCTCGTCCAGCTTCGCCAGCTCCTCGCGCCCGTCGGCCCTGGCGAGGTGCATCCTCACCCGTAATTCGTCGCGCTGCCGCTCCAGATCGTCAAGGAGCTGCTGGACCCGTGGATGCAGTTCTGCCATGGGTACCTCCGAAAGCAGGTGAGAACCTCAAATTGCCAGCGCCGGGCATCGAGCGGAAGACCCGGGACTCCCCTCGCGCAGCTCCGCCTGCGGCGCGCGGGTCGCGACATGCTGCCTGTGCGGGGCTCCGCACCTCAAGCCGTGGTCTTTTTCGTCGCCAGTTGACCGATCAGCGCACCCACGATGCCCGCCACGCCGGAGACGCCGGTGCCGATGGCGAGTGTGGCGGTGGGAACGTCGCCCAGGACGTGCGACACGACAATACCGATCAGTGCGGAAAGGCCGCCCGCGATCACACCGCCGCCCGCGGCGGTGCCGGTGCTTGTTC
>JBOHTE010000594.1:0-3219 GCA_050733555.1 Gemmatimonadaceae bacterium
GATGGTGTTCGCCTCCTCCTTGGAGACGCCCGCCTTGACCGTCTGCGGAGCGCCATCCACGAGGTCCTTGGCCTCCTTCAGTCCGAGGCCCGTGATCTCACGTACCACCTTGATCACCTGAATCTTCTTGGCGCCCGCTTCCTTGAGCGAGACATTGAACTCCGTCTGCTCTTCGACCGCGGGGGCAGCCGCGGCGGCAGCCGCCGGGGCAGCAGCCGCGGGGGCGGCCGAAATCGTGACGTTGAACTTCGCCTTGAAGGCCTCGATCAGCTCGGCAAGGTCGAACACCGACATGTTGCCGATGGCGTCGAGAATCTCATCCTTGCTCATGGTCGCGTTTGCCATTTGTCCCAGTCTCCAGTGGTATATCGTCGATCTGCGATCAGTACGTCGTGTGCCACTCCGTCGCGCTGCCGCCTGGCTTCAGGCGCCTTCCCGCTGCTGACGGAGCGCGTCGAGTGCCCCGGCAAAGGTGGACAGCAGCCCGTTCAGCGCGCCGACGAAGGCGGCGAGCGGTGATTGCAGCCCCGCGCCCAGTTCAGCGAGCATGTGCTCGCGCGGCGGGAGCAAGGCCAGCTGCTTGACCTGAGCGGTGTCGATCGGCCGGCCATCGAGCATGCCGCCCTTCACACCGGGCCGCTGCTCGTTCTCCTTGGCGAAGTCCGACAGCACTTTCGCCGCCGCCACCGGATCCGCGCCGATCACGACGCCGGTGGGGCCACGCAGCTCGGTGCGGGCGAGACCCACGTCGCTCACCGCACGCAGTGCCAGCGTATTCTTGATCACGACGTACTCGACGCCTGCCCTGCGCAACCGGCGGCGGAGCTCCGTCATGCGTTTGACGTTCAGCCCCGTGAAATCGGTGTAGTACAGGGCCTTGGCATCCTTGAGCTTTGCCGACAGGTCGGCAATGAGCTGTTCCTTGTCCGTACGATTCATGAGCGGTTACCGGTACGGGGTGGTGTCGATAGCCACGCCCGGCCCCATGGTGCTCGAGATGGCGACGTTGCGGACATACACGCCCTTGGCAGCCGCAGGTTTGGCCCGCACGATCTGGTCCATGAACGCGGCGAAGTTCTCACCCAGTGCATCCGCGCTGAAGGAGATCTTCCCGATCGGCGCGTGCACGTTTCCGCCCTTGTCCACCCGGAACTCGATCTTGCCGGCCTTGACCTCGCGCACCGCCCGGGCCACGTCGAAGGTGACCGTTCCGGCCTTGGGGTTCGGCATGAGTCCGCGCGGCCCCAGCACGCGTCCCAACTGACCGACCTGTCCCATCTGATCGGGCGTGGCCACCAGCACGTCGAAATCGAGCCAGCCGTCCTTGATTTTCTGTACCAGCTCGACGCCCACGGAGTCGGCCCCGGCCGCCTCTGCCTCGCGTGCCTTTTCCCCGACGGCTATGACGGCGACCCGCACGGACTTGCCGGTTCCCGCCGGGAGCACCACCGTGCCGCGGACGACCTGATCGGCGTGGCGGGGGTCCACACCCAGCCGGACCGCGACCTCGACCGTTTCATCGAACTTGGCGAACGCGGCACCCTTGAGCAGCTCGATAGCCTGCCGGGCCGGATGGTGAGCGCTGCCGTTCACTCGCTTTACGGCGTCGCGAAACTTCTTTCCATGCGCACGCATCAGTCGCCGACCTCCACTCCCATTGACCGCGCCGCGCCGGCCACCATGGCCATGGCGCCTTCAATGCTGTCCGTGTTCAGGTCCGGCAGCTTGATCTCCGCGATCTTCCGCACCTGCGCCTGGGTGAGCTTGCCCACCTTGTTCCGATTCGGCTGTCCCGAGCCCTTTTCCAGCGAGAGCTCCTTCTTGATGAGGATGGCCGCCGGCGGCGTCTTGGTGATGAAGGTGAACGACTTGTCCGAATAGATCGTGAGCTCCACCGGCAGGATCGTGCCGGCCTGGCTCTGCGTTCGCGCGTTGAACTCCTTCACGAACGCCATAATGTTCACCCCGTGCGGACCGAGCGCCGTACCAACTGGTGGCGCGGGCGTCGCCTGTCCTGCAGGGATCTGCAGCTTGACGAATCCTGTTGCTTTCTTGGCCATTGCAAAACCCGTGAAGGCAGCGTTCAGCCGTCAGCTCTCGCTGGCGACCGACATTGCTGCGCCTGACTCCCACTGTGTGTTTTCCGTCGTCGTGGTATCCGACGTCGCTTCCACCAATCAGCTCTCAGCTACCAACCACCCGCTATCAGCTACCAACCACCAGCTACCGTTTTAAATCAGTATGCCTTCAACTGCAGGTAGTCCAACTCCACGCTCGTGGGCCGGCCGAAGAGGCTGACCGACACGCGCACCTTGCCCTTGTCCGGATAGACTTCCTCCACCGTGCCACTGAAGTCACTGAACGGACCTTCCGTGATCGCGACGGCCTGCCCCACCATGAATGGAATCTCCTCGGCGGGTTCCTCTTCCGTACGCTCGTCCACGATGCCGAGAAGCCGGTTGACTTCCTCGGGACGCAGCGGCTGCGGTTCGCGGTCCTGTCCCACGAACTTGATCACGCCCTGAATGCTGTTGACGAGGTGCAGGGTTTCCTGATCCTTCACCATCTCCACCAGCACGTAGCCCGGATACTTCTTGCGCTCGACGTTGACCTTCTTGCCGTTCTTGATCTCGACCGCCTGCTCCGTAGGCACGATGGCCTGGCGAATCCGCCGCTCCTCGGGCGCGGCCGGGTCCTGGTCGATTCGGCGCTGAATGAGCGACCGCACCTTGTTCTCGTGCCCCGACGTCGTCTGAATGGCGTACCAGCGAACCCCGTCCATGCCGATCACTTGCCGAAGAGCGATGGAATACCGCGCACCAGGATGCCCTGAAGAATCAGATCCAGGATCGCGATAAATCCTGCGATGAGCAGCACGAAGATGATGATGGCGATCGTGGCCTGCCGAAGCTGGGCACGATCCGGCCAGGTCACCTTGCGCAGCTCGGTGCGGACCTCCTGGATGAACTCGGTGGTCTGCGAGAAGCTCTGTGATACCCGTGCAACGAAAGCTGGCATGACTACTTGGTTTCCTTGTGCAGCGTGTGCTTGTTGCAGCGCGGACAATGCTTCTTCCACTCCACGCGTTCGGGATGCAGGCGCTTGTTCTTGCTCGTGAAGTAGTTTCGATTTTTGCACTCGCCACAGGCGAGAATGATCTTGTCTCTGGGCATGATCTGAAACTCTCAGCGATCAGTCGTGAGTCACGGGCGCCCGTGG
>JBOHTE010000595.1:0-1419 GCA_050733555.1 Gemmatimonadaceae bacterium
ATGTAAGCCTCGGCCATCTTGAGCTCGGTGGGCGGTGCCAGCATGCGGCGCAGCGAACCGGCCGAGCGGAGTACCAGTGTGAAGGCAGGGCGCGTGCCGGCCGCGACAGCGTCCTGGCTGCCATCCCAGTAGCGGACTGCACAGGATCGAACTTCCGGCGGACCAAGAAGCAGCCCCATTACCGTGCGCGCCGCGTCCAGATCGCCAGCGGAATGAGAAACGGCGTCCCCTGTCAGATCGATGCCTGCCTGTGTCATAGCCCCTCCCGTTCAGTTCATCCTGCCCCCAACACAGCACGCAATCCATGCGCCATCTTGCCCGAGCGGCGGTCATGCTGCGGGCGGACATAGCGCGGCGAACGTAGCCCCACGAACGTGAGCCACGGGCGTAGCGCCACGGACACGAGCCGCGTAACTTGCGCCCTCCTGCCTCGTCGTTCCCGCAGATGCGGGAGCCGTTCCCGCCGTCTCTTCCCACCGCTCGTGCAATGCGTCCTGCCTCGATCCCCCTCCCCCTCCCCCTCCCCCTTCGCCTTTGGGCACTGGCCACGTGCGCCGCTGCGGTCTGCGCCTCTGCCATTCCGGTCAACGCCCAATCGCTGCGCGGGTCACGCCACAGCGTGAACCACACGTATCACTACGCGGTGGCCCACGATCTCGACTTCACCCAAACGTCGCGCGATGTGAAGCGGGAACTGCGCAACGGCACGCTGGTGCGACTGGGTGCCAGCCCGCACTTCGTGACGAGAGATGTGAGCTTCCCCTACGTCACGCCCGTCACGCGCACGTTCGTGCGGCGGCTGGCGGCCGAGTATCATCAGGCCTGCGGCGAGCTGCTCGTGATCACCAGCGCCGTGCGCCCGGAAGCCGTGCAACCCGCCAATGCTTCAGAGCGCTCCGTACACCCCGCCGGCATTGCCGTGGATCTGCGACGGCCCGCCAACACCAAGTGCCGCACCTGGCTGCGCCATACGCTGCTCATCCTCGAGCATCGCGGCGTGCTCGACGCCACCGAGGAGCACTACCCGGCACACTTTCACGTCGCGCTCTTCCCGGTGAAATACGATCACTACCTGGCGTCGCGCTGACCCGCTCCTGACAATATGGGTCCCCATGCAATGCGGCAAGACAGCGCCGGAGGAAGCCGGACGGGGACCCCTGAAATTGCCGTAGCCGCCATGGTT
The DNA here is from genome assembly GCA_050733555.1 of Gemmatimonadaceae bacterium. Classification (GTDB taxonomy): domain Bacteria; phylum Gemmatimonadota; class Gemmatimonadetes; order Gemmatimonadales; family Gemmatimonadaceae; genus JADGGM01. The sequence goes on from JBOHTE010000595.1 coordinate 1,184, forward strand.
GCCACCGTCCGTTTATTGCTTTCCCCGGTACTTCATCCTACCTTAGCGACAAATAGCAGCTTCGGCATTGAGAACGCAGTACGCCCCATACCAGGGGGGACCATGTTACGCGGCGCGGGAAGGTTCGCGGGACTCGTCGGAGCCGTTGTACTCGTCGCCTGCGCGACGGGCTATCCCGCCGGCATGGCGGGAACCGCCACACCCGCCTTCAATGGCGTGCGCGACAGCGGTGGTAC
>JBOHTE010000596.1:0-1685 GCA_050733555.1 Gemmatimonadaceae bacterium
CGCCGTGCGAAGCGGACGATGTCCCACACGATGAGGAAGTAGCCCGCGAGTCCGAGTCGCTGGATGATCGCGAGTTCGTGCTGGAGCTGGCGGCGTCCAGCGCCGGAATCATGTCCGCGCGGAGCGCCGCGCTCGCCACACCGCTCCCATGCGCCTTGTTCCGCGAGCCGCGCCAGATATTCGTCGGCGCTCACGCCCGGTGGCAGCGAAAAGGCGGGCAGCGTCGGCCGCAATTCGTGCAGCCGGAACGCGCATCGCTCGGCGATGGCGAGCGTGGCGCGAATGCCGTCGGGCGCGTGCTGCCAGCGGCGGCGCATCTGCGCGGCGCTCTTGAGATACCACTCGCCGTTGGGACGGAGCCGCGTGCCCATGGTGTCGAGCGTTTGCTCGTGGCGCAGCGAGCAGAGCACGTCGTGCACGATGCGGGCGCGCGGCTCGGCGTAGTGCACGTCGTTGGTGACGACCCACGGGACGTCGAGCGAGCGCGCGATGGCGATGAGCTGCGGCACGATGACGCGTTCCTGTTCGAGGCTGTGGTTCCAGCACTCGATGGCAACGCGGCGCTCGAAGATGTCGAGCAGCGTGGCGGCAGCCTCGCACGCACCATCGGGATCGCCGCGCGAGACGAGCGATGGGACGAGTCCGCGCGGGCAGCCGGTGAGCGCGAAGAGTCCGCGCGCGTGGCGGGCCAGCGTGTCGAGCGACACGGACGGGCGGCCGCGCGGCGAGTCCATGCGCGCGCGGGTGATGAGCGTGGAGAGGTTGGCGTAGCCCTCGGCGGACTCAGCGAGGAGGACGAGGTGGTGGAGCGCTGTCGTTCCGGCGGCCGCATGGTTGTTGCGGCGCGATGCATCCACCGTTACCTCGACGCCGATGATGCCGGCGATGTTCCTGTCCCGCGCAGCTTCCGCGAACGCAACGATTCCGCCCAACTCGTCGTGATCGGTGAGCGCGAGCGCGCGCTGTCCCAATGCGGCCGCTCGCTCCACGAGCGCCTCGGGAAGCGAGGCGCCATCGAGCAGGGAGTACGCCGAGTGGCAATGGAGCTCGACGTAGGAATAGGGTGTGGCGGGAGTGGGCATCGACGTTAGTGAGAGCGGCGCCAGCGGCTGTTCCTGCGAAAAAGTGGCGCATTTGCATGCCGAACAAACACCGAACTACATTGTCGCGCGACAATCGAAAGGGGAAGGGCTGGCTTGTCCCATGCCGCGTTTTCTGCCCTCTCGACAAGTACAAGGTCCGCGTGCACCTTCGACCGGACGCAATTCGAACTTACGGGCCCCAGCGACGGAACGCGGGCCGCCTTCTCCTGAGACAATACCGCAAGCGTGCCAGCACTGATGCCGTAGCGTGGCCCCCGATCTCACCGATCCAACGATCGCCATGCAACTCGAACTTCCACGATTTCTGAGCATCCTTCAAAGTCTCTTGTCTTCTCGCGAGACTCGTCGTGAGGTTCATCGGGTGCGCCGACTCCTCGTCTGCTCGGTGATCGGCACGGCCATGCTCGGCGCGCGTGCCCCTGGAATTACCGCGCAGGACGCGGACGTCTCGCCGAAAGGGTCGCCGATTGCCGAGCCACCAACCGGGACCAACCTGGGCGTGACATTCGGCATCACCAACCTCACCACCTCGTCGCATCGATTTTTCCTCCAGTGTGCCAGAACTGGCTTCGTCACGGGCTG
>JBOHTE010000597.1:0-10408 GCA_050733555.1 Gemmatimonadaceae bacterium
GGCCAGCGAGGCCGCCCCTTCTGCATCGGTCGCTCACGCGCGGGCGGGGGTAGGCCCTGCCCATCGCGCTATACGCTCTTCTTCGTCACCAGCCGCACGATCCACGTCACGAGAATCGCACCCAGAATGGCAATGCAGATCGTATAGATCAGTCCTCCCCGTCCCGCGAATCCCAGCGCCCGCATGATGAATCCGCCCACCAGCGCTCCGACGATACCCACGACGATGTCCATGCCAGCGCCGTAGCCCGTCCCCTTCATCAGCTTTCCCGTCGCCCATCCCGCTATCAGCCCCACGATGATCCACCAGATGATGAACATGGTTTCGTCTCATGCAGTTGGAGGTGACGAAAGGTGTATCGCTTCAGGACCGATGGCCAGAGCGGCGCAGGGATTCCTCACGAGTCGGGCAACCAGCCGATCCCGACGAAGTGCACACTCACCTGCCCCGCGGTGGGACGAACCTCGATCGTCGTGAACGGCTCATGCTGTGCATCGAAAACGCCGGCAAGCTCATTGATTGCCTGCTGCAGTTCATCGTTCAGCGCGGTCAGTTGTTCGCGTACCCGTCCGGCGCTCTCCTGTGCACGCGACACGTCACCCTCGGCGTCGTGCGCCCGCGAGATACCGCGCACGGCTGTCCCGACGCGCGACGCGCTGGCGACGGTCAGTCGCTTGCGACCCAGCACGGCGCCTATGATCGCGGTTCCCACGTTGGCAAACGCGCCCCACGTTTGCGTGTGCGCCTGACCCTGCTCGCGCTGTACGGCCTGCTCGGCGCGCGCCAGGCGGTCCTGCAGCGCACTCGTGCGCGCGGCGAACTTCGCCTGGAGCGCCTGCGCCTGCGCGTCGCGCTTCTCGCGCGCGAGGAGCTGCAGCCGGGCGCGGAACGCGCCTTCAGTCTCATCGGCGTCGGAGACGAGCTTGAACGTCGCGCTCTGGTAGAGCGTGAGCGACTGCGAGCTGCGCAGCCACCGTGCGTACGATTTTGCCCATGATGCGACGGCCTTCGCGCTCCTCGCCGCATCGGGAAGGGGCCGCTGTGTCGCGCCCGGCACGGGCGAGCCGGCCAGCGCGTCGAGCGGTACGTCGACTGCTACGGCGTGCTCCCAGTCCACCGGGACGGGGCCATCGTCGATGGCGCAGGAATGCATGACGCGACGCGTGGCGTTTACTCCTTGCCTGGCGTTCGTGAACGCAATGTCTGCGGCACCGAGCGCGCACGCGCTGTAGTCAGCGGAGCCGCCGGTTGTCTTCACCGGGAGGAAGTACTGGCTGACGCCGGGCGGGAGCACCACGGCCGATGCTGCGGGAGCGGCGCCGGTGGCCGCGGCTGGCGCTGCCGGCCTGGCCTGCGCCACGGGAGCAGCCTGTACGACGTCCGGTGATGATGCGCCGGCATCGACAGCGGTTGCGCTGCCGCTCGTGCCCGTGAGCCGCCTGATCTGATCGCGCGTCAACGGACCGGCGAGGTATGACATCGTCCATCGGGTTTCGAAAATCGCGGGCGCGTCCTCGTGTACGTTGTGCAGATAGAACACCCGCTTGTCGAGCCCCGCGATCAGGGTCTCGACTGCGGAGCGATCGAAGGTACCCGAGGCCGAAGTCGCGGCTCCGGCCAGGCCATCCATCACCCGCGCCTTGTCGCGCTCCGTCTGCAGGCGTCCAATGCACCAGGTGCCGGCATTCGACAGTCCCTTGTAGTCGAGATCCACGGGGTTCTGGGTGGCGAGCACGAGCCCCACGCCGAAGGCACGGGCCTGCTTGAGCAGCGAGAGGAGCAGCGTCTTGGACGGCGGATTCGCGACTGGGGGCATGTAGCCGAACAGCTCGTCCATGTACAGCATCGCGCGCAGGCTTCCGGTGCCCGACTGCGTTCGCATCCAGTTGATCATGTCCGAGAGCAGCATGCTCACGAAGAACATGCGCTCCGCGTCGGACAGATGCGCAATCGATATCACCGAGACGCGCGGCTTGCCGGACTCGGTGTACAGCAGGCCGTTCGTCGCCAGAGGCACGCCCTGACGCCAGACTTCAAAGCCGGGTGACGCGAGCAGGTTGTTCAAGCGCATGGCGAGCTTGGCCCGATCCGCGGCAGGATACACGGACTCGACATCCATGACCCCGATCGTGCTGAACGGCGGTCGCTGGATGCCGTTGATGAGCGCGCCCAGATCCAGATCGTGTCCCGCGTCCCACGACGCGCGCAGCAGATTGGCTATGAGAATGCTTTCGCGCCCGTTCACCGGATCGGCAGCGATGCCCAGCAGGGCGAGCAGGCTCGTCGCCGTGGACTGCACGTGCTCGAGGTAGCGATCCCGATCTCCGCGTGCGGCCTCCGGCGGCGCGCTGAAGCTGCGCAGCACGGAGATGGGAATGCCGGCGCTGCTGCCCGGCGTGAACACGGCAAACTCCGCGGACTCACGGAGTCGGGCAATGCGCTCGGGCGCCTCGCTCCACTCGGCCAGCCCCTCACGCCACTTCTTCGCCTCCGATTCAGCGTACGCGTCGGGCGTCACGCCCGAACGGGCGGCTTCCTGCTCGTCAATCCACGGCCGGAAGTCTTCCGCACGCAATCGCGGAAACGTCAGCATCAGGTTGGCGAGATCCCCCTTGGGATCGATCGCAATGACCGGGATCTTGTCGATCGCCGCTTCCTCGATCATCCCGATGCCAAGGCCGGTCTTGCCGCTGCCGGTCATCCCGATGATGATCGCGTGGGTCGTGAGATCCCTGGAATCGTAGAGCGTGAGCGGTCCCGACTCGGCATTGGCATGTGCATCATAGCCGCGGCCCAGGTAGAACGCGCCGAGTTTTTCGAAGTCCGCCGGATCGAGTGCAGTCGTCACGGTGTCAGCCCCTGTGGTACGCCGTTGGGATACTTCTCCTGAATGGCCTGCTGAATGCGCTCGATCCGATGCTCAGGATTCGGATGCGTGCTGAAGAATTCCGGCTGGCGTGCGCCGCCTTCCTGCTCGAGCGTCTGCATCACCGTGATCATGGAGCGTGGATCATAGCCAGCATCGGACGCGAAGCGAACGCCGAGCTGGTCCGCCTGCAGCTCGTCATTGCGCCCGAACTTCATGTTCACGAGCTGGCCAATGGCGGCGATCACCGCCGCATTGCGCGAACTGGACGGATCGCTGGGATCGTACGTGGCGATCACGGCCGCGCCCGTGAGTCCCTGCGTGAGCTGCGACTTGGCAAGTTGCTGCGCGCTGTGACGCGCCACGACATGACCCACCTCGTGGGCCAACACGGTAGCCAGTGCGCCCTCGCTGTGCAATTGCGTGAACAGCCCTTCGGTGATGAACACCTGCCCTCCCGGCAGCGCGAACGCATTGATCGTCTGTGGATCGGCCAGCAGGTGGAACTGAAACTTGTACGGTGTGCTGCCCGCGGCGGAGCGCGCGACGACGCGCTCTCCCACCTGCTCGACGTGCGCGCTCGCGCTGGCATCCGGGGAGAGACCGCCGTACTCCGCTTCCATTTCCGGCGCGGCCTGCAGCCCCATGCCGATTTCCTGATCCGCCGTCATGCTCACGTGCTGCACTTCATTCGTCACCGGATTCAGCTGGCGGGTGCCGAAGTAGGAAGCCACGGCGACGCCTGCAATGATGAGCGCGATCAGCAGTCGGCCACCGCCCCCGAACCGCCGGCGCGGCTGATATCCCGGGTCCAGTCCGGTCATGAGCGACTCTCCGTCAAAGTGGGAATCTCAACGTAGTCCAAGCGGGCTGGACAGAAAAGACGATACTGACGAATCAGATGGCCGCGGCGGACGATGGAATGCACGTCGGTGCGGACTGCGGCCTTCCGGGGCACGGTAGTACGCCATATCTCTACGCCCATGCCAAATCACCACCATCCGACGTTCGACCTTCGCGCCGCGGTCCGGCAGGATCTGCTGGATCGTGGCTTCGCCCCGGATCTGCCGCCAGACGCAGCGCGCCAGCTTGCGTCGCTCGATGGTGGAGCACCGTCCAGGCGAGCCGACGACGTGCAGGACCTGCGCGCACTGCCTTGGTCCTCCATAGACAACGACGACTCGCGTGATCTCGATCAGATCGAGGTCGCGGAGCGCGTGACCGGCGGTATTCGCGTTCGCATCGGCGTCGCCGACGTGGACCACCTGGTGACGGAGGCGACGCCGCTCGATGCACACGCGCGGGAGAACGCCACGTCCGTATATACGGGCGTCGAGACGTTTCCGATGCTGCCCGAGGAGCTCTCGACGAATCTCACCTGCCTCGCAGAGGATGGCGAACGATCCTCCATCGTCGTCGAATTCGTTGTCGCGCCGGATGGAACCGTTTCGGGACACGCCGTCTGTCGCGCGCTCGTGCGCAACCGCGCAAAGCTCGCGTACGACGGCGTCGGCGCGTGGCTGGAGAGCAGCGGACCCGCGCCTGCGCCCGTGGCCGCTGATCAGGCCCTGGCCGATCAGCTCCGCCTGCAACATGAAGCCGCGCAAGCACTGCGCACGCGGCGCGAGGCGCATGGGGCGCTCGAACTCGATACGATCGAGGCCACGCCCGTGGTGACGGATGGGACAGTCACCGATCTCACGGTTGCGCGAAAGGGATTCGCGCGGGCTCTGATCGAGGATTTCATGATCGCCGCCAATACGGTCGTCGCGCAGTTCCTCACGGAGCACAAGCGGTCCTCCATCCTGCGCGTCGTCCGTTCCCCCGAGCGGTGGCCGCGCATTGTGGTGCTCGCGCGGTCACTTGGCGAATCGCTTCCCGAACAGCCGAGCGGCACGGCGCTCGCCGCGTTTCTCCGCAAACGCCAGGCAGCGGACCCGCAGCACTTCCCCGATCTCTCACTCTCGGTCGTGAAGCTGCTTGGCCCGGGCAGCTACACGCTCGAGCGTCCGGGTGACACATCCGCCGGACACTTTGGGCTCGCCGTGCAGGACTATACACACTCCACCGCGCCCAATCGCCGATACGCCGATCTCGTGACGCAGCGCATCGTGAAGGCCGCGCTCGCGAGTTCGGCGCCACCGTACACGGATGACCAGCTCACCGACCTCGCGCAGCATTGCACGACGAAGGAGGATGATGCCCGGCACGTCGAGCGACTCGTGCGCAAGCAGATCGCTGCCGTGCTGCTGGCCGATCGCATCGGCGACACCTTCGACGGCATCATTACCGGTGTCACACCGAAGGGTACCTTCGCTCGCCTGTTGCGCCCGCCCGCCGAGGGAATCGTGGACGGCGTGGATCATCGCGTGGACGTTGGCGACCGGGTGCGGCTGCGGCTCGTGCACACGGACCCGCGCAAGGGGTACGTGGACTTTCGCCTGCTGTAATACCGCGTTGCAGGCCCGTGCGTGAGGCCGCGTGACACGCTCGGGTCCCGCTCGTCTCCCCCGTATGGGACACACGGGCCGCGCACTGGCAGCATGCCTGTTCACGCTCTCCTGCTGCGCCGCGACGCTGCACGCCCAGGCCGCGACTGAAGAGACCGGAAATTTCGTGGTGGGCGGGACCGTCATCTGGGTCAAGGCGACGGACGCCGGCGTCGTGCAGCTATTCATGTCGCAGGGGTATCGCGACGCGTTCGCCCGTCCGGTCGCGCTGCCGGCCGCGTCGCTTCGCCGGTGGGCGGAATCAGCGCAGGAAATCGCCTATCACCACTCCACGGAGCTCACCGGTAGCGACTCCGCGGAGGTGAGCAGCGGGTCACTCGGCGAAAGCGGAATGGTGCTGGAGCGATGGGTCGCCGCGACCGGCGGCGGCGTGCGCGTGGAGCGCGGCGGTCATGTGATCCTGCACATGCCGGACGATCCCGGTCGCACTTTCATCGCTGCCATGGCCCAGGCCGCGAAGCTGACGCAGGAAGCATCCGCGCCACGAGCGAGCGAGGTGGTGGCCCAGCGCATCGCGCCGCCGGCCCAGCGCGTTGCACCGTCGCTGCCGCACAGCGCGGCGCCCGAGCCGCACAGCCCAGCGGCGGTGCACGACAAGAGCTCCAGTGTCGAGATTCCCCAGACAACCGCCAATCTCGTTACTCCCCATCAGACGGTCACGATTACCGCTGCGCCATCGGGCGCGCATAAGACGCCGCGCTTCAAGCTGCGTGCACCGGCGACGCGAGCGACGCCGCTCATTTCGGCTCCCGCCGCGCGGGTCAACGCGGCGATGCACCCTGCGGTCATCCGCATGGCGGCTGCTCCGGCCGGCGCTGCGCGTGCACCGAGTGTGCGGGTGCGGGCGCCGCGCCTCGTTCACATGGCACTCGTTCCGGCGGCCCGGATTGCGATGGCCCCGGCGCCTGCGCCCGTCACGGCGGCAGCGCGAGCGCCGCACGCGCCCCATGCCGCCATGCCGGCTGCACAACCGGTCGCGCTACTGGCCGCGCCTCCCGCCGCGCCTCCCGCCGCGCCTCCCGCCGCGACAGTGGCTCCGACGCCAGGGGCGGAGGACAAGCACATTCGCACACCGCTCGGACCGTTCGTCGTTCCCGCCGCCGCCATGCGCTCCCGCGCCTCGCAGGTGCAGTACTGCTATGCGCAGCTGGGACACCGGTACGATCCCGACCTGACCGGTTCCATTGCCGTTCGCGTCAGCATGGCCGCGGAAACGGACAGCGTGATGAACGTGGAGATCACGGGGCGCACCTGGAGCACGGACGGCGTGACCGCCGGCGAGGTGGAGGCGTGCGTGCGCACGCTCATTCACGATTGGCGCTTTGCGCCATCGGAGAGCCGGCCGCCCGACCGGACCATCGAGCTGCACTTCACCTTCCGCCCTGATCAGGCGGACAAGCGGTGAACGCGCACGTCTAAGCCGCGGTCTCCCCTACTTTCTCCCGCCATCCAGCTTTAGCTTCCGCTTTCCAGCGGCGCCTGCAGCGCGCCGTACCGTCAGGACCATCGCTCGCGAGCAGTCGGAGACTGTCAATGCCGCTCGACCGGATCGTGGTGGGTGTGGACTTCAGCGCGCCCTCTGTGGCCGCCGCCAACTGGGCAGCGGGGCATTTCGCTTCCGGCGCCGAAGTGGTGCTCGTGCACGCGCTCGTGATACCGGAGCCACCGGCCTTTCTGCGGGGACGGTATCCCGAGCGCGAAACGCTCGTCGCGACGGCGCGCGATGGCGCTGACCGCCGGCTGCGTGAGATGAGTCAGTCCCTCGGCGCGACGCGCATCTGGCTCGAGGTGCGCGAGGGAAAGGCCGCCGAGGTCATTGCGGCGGTCGCCGCGGAATACAAGGCTGACGTCATCGTGGTCGGAACGCACGGCGAGCGCTCCAGCGTGTGGGGACGTCTGGGCAGCACCGCCGAACATGTGGCACGACAGGCGCTGCGGCCCGTGCTGCTTGCCGCCGGCACGCTTGCGGGGGAGCCGCGCACGCTGCTTGCCGCCGTGGATGACGCCGCGATCACACATGGGGTACTCGACTGGACGCGCGATCTCGCCCAGCGCCATGGCGCACAGGCCACGGCGTTGCATGTGGTGAGTTCGGTGGTCCTTGGCACACTTGGCGCGCTCGTCGCGATCGTGAGTGGCACGCCCGAGCCCGATTTCTCCACGCTCGACCCGACTTCGCGGGACGAGGCGAACCGGTGGATGCAGCGACTCACGTCGAGCGGCTTTGACGGCGTGAATACGCACATGGAGATCGCCTACGGCGAACCGGCCCAGCAGATCCTTGCGACCGCCGCCCGGCTGGGCAGCGATCTCATCGTCATGGGACGTGAGGGCGCCGGCGCTGCGCGCGGGGCGGCACTGGGCAGCGTGGTGCACGACGTACTGCGCGGCACGCGCTGCCCGGTGCTCATGGTGGCGACGCCGGCTGCGCCTTCGTCGAGTCCGCCTTCGGCGTAGTTGCGCCCGGCGCCGCCCAGACGTTGTTCGAGCGGTCGTCATCAACGAGCAGGTGATCCGGATCCAGCTCGATCCTGGCCACGGGGCTGGCAAACTCGTAGCGGCGCACATAGAGCGTCGGGCTCATGCTCCAGACCTGGGCCGGATAGCGATAGTCATGCGCGGAACCGTCGGCCAGGGTGATCCGCACCCGGAGTGGCAGCACACCACGAGACTTGTTGCCGTAGCCCACCACGACAATCAAACTGTCACCATGCGGCCGCGAGACGACGGTGTCCACGTCCTGATCGAAGTGATCATCCTCGATGAACCATTCGCGCCAGAACCAGTCCAGCCGCTGGCCGGAGATGTCATCCATGGTGCGATAGAAGTCCGTCGGCGTGGGATGCTTGTATGCCCAGCGTTTGATGTACGCGCGGAAGCCGGCATCGAACGCATCGGGACCAATGATTTCCTGGCGGAGCAGCTGCAACCCGACTGACGTCTTGTCGTACTCCGTGAACCCCAGCCGGTTGGGATCCATGCGATCCGCGGGGATCTCGATGGGCACATCGAGACCGCGCTCCTGCGTGACCTCGATCTCGCTGCGCTGCTGCGCGGCTCGCTGCATCTGGTTGCCCTTCTCCGGATAGCGGCGCGCCTCGGAGAACGTATTGATAAAGGTGTTGAATCCTTCGTCCTGCCAGAAGTGAATGCGCTCGTTGCTCCCGACGAGCATGGGAAACCAGTCGTGTCCGATCTCGTGCGTGATGACGCTGTAGAGATCGTACTTGTCGCTGCTCTTCGCCTCCATGGCGAGCATGGGATACTCCATGCCGCTCACCGGCCCCTCCACCACCGAGATCTGCGGCCAGGGATACATGTACCAGCGCTCGGAGTACTCCATGATGCTCATGCGTGCCTGATCGGCGGCATCGCTCCACGGATCGATCGCGGAGGGCCGATAGTAGGCGTTGGCCATGATCCCCTTCCAGCTCGATGCATCCCAGAGGAAGTCCGGCGCGGCACCCCAGGCCACATCGCGCACGTTCTTCGCCGTGAACTTCCAGGTGAGCATTCCCGTTTTCTTCGGCCGGGCTGCGCCGCTCGCGAGTTCCTGCTGCGTGATGATGTGCACCGGCGCGTCGGACTTCGCGGCCTGCGCGAGTCGTGACATCGTTTCCGGCGTGAGGACGGCACGCGGATTGTCGAGCGTGCCAGTCCCGGCCACGATGTATCCGGCCGGCACGGTGACCGCGTAGGTGAAGTCGCCATACTCCAGATAAAACTCGCCCTGCCCGACGTACGGATCGGTATTCCATCCCCGCACGTCGTCGAACACGGCGACCTTCGGGTACCACTGGGCGATCTCGTAGAGCGCGCCGTCGTGCCCCATGCGGTCGGCGCCGTGCTCCGGTACGCGAAAATGCCAGGCGACGTTGAACGATGTGCGCCGGCCGGGCGCCAGCGGCTCGGCCAGCGCCACGTACATCATCGTGTCCCAGGTGCGTGTCCTGAGCGGAACGCCGCGGCTCCCCTTCCCACCGGCCTTCGCGGTGAGCTGCTCGAACCGGTCAATGACATCGCCGCCGGAGAATCCGCCGCCGCCAAAGCGCGACTGCTGCGGAAAGACGTACGCGTTGAGCGAGCTGTCCGTGAACGCGTTCTGCTCCACCTGCATCCAGATGTGATCGAGCGTGACGGGAGAGTTGTTCGCGTAGTGGAGTGTCAGTTCGCCCGTGACCTGATCCTTTGCCGTATCGAGGGTGGCCCGAATGTCGTAATCAGCGCGCTGCTGCCAGTAGCGCGGACCGGGCTCACCGTCTGCCAGCCGAAAATCATTGGGCGGCTGCGTGCGCAGCGGCGCGAAAATGGACGTATCGCCTGCGCCAGGCCGATCCACGTCATTCGCGGATTGCGCCTCCAACCCGGCAGCGACGACGGCGATCGCGGCGGCGAGAGCCAGACCGAAGACAGACAGACGGTGGCGCATGAGCGGGGGGTTAGTGAACGAGGCGTGCCAGCGAACGATTCGCTGGGAACAATAACGCGAAACCCACGCACATGACGCACGCGGCGGACTCAGCGCGGTTTGCCTTGTGTGCATGACAAGCCGACCGGTACGTTGCACGATGCCGCACGGGCGGCCAACGGTAGCGGCCCCTTGCGCGTTTCATGAAGGATGGTCGCGCGGTTCCTCGTTCTGGAGCAGCTGAATCATGCCCGACATCGCCTCGCTGCACCCGCAGGTTGTCCACTTCGTCATCGCCCTGCTCATCATCGGTGTGCTGGTGCGCGTCGTATCCATCATTCCGGGAGGTGCCACCCGTGCATTTCTCGGGCCGATGGCGGCCATACTGATCTTCCTGGGTACCGCGGCCGCCATCGTCGCGGTGGAGAGCGGCGACGAAGCCCATGAATCCGTGGAGCAGATCCCTGGCGTGCGGCCGGCCGTGGAGGAGCATCAGGAGTGGGGCGAACGCACGCGGAATCTCTTCATTCTCGTGAGCGCGCTCGAGATCGGAATTCTGGTCTTCACGGTGCGCAAGCCAGGCGTCGCACGAGGACTCCGGATTGCCTCGGCGGTAGTGGGTAT
>JBOHTE010000598.1:0-5733 GCA_050733555.1 Gemmatimonadaceae bacterium
GCTGCAGGCGTGCCGCTGTCGTACCCTGCCGGTGATCGATCGTGGCCGCCTCGTGGGTGTGCTGACGGCGGAGAACGTGGGGGAGTTCGTGATGATCCGGAACGTGGTGCGTGGGGGTCAGGGGTGAGAAGCTGGTGATCTTCGGTCACATCCGCTGATACCGGCGTTACGACGTTCGGGCGGCATCTTCGGACGGCACGCGATGGCGTGCGCGTCCCAGCAGTGTGTCCAGGCTGAAGAAGCCGCCGCCGAACGCGGCGAAGAACAGGAACGAGAAGCAGAACACCGCCGGCAGCTCGCCGTGATTCTGAATGGTCCAGAAACCATGCGGCGCGTGCATCAGGAAATAAGCCGCGGCCATCTCGCCGGACATGATGAACGCGGCGACCCTGGTGAACAGCCCGAACAGCACGAATGGCGCGACGAACGTCTCGATCACGCCGGCCAGGCCAAAGAGCGAATGGAGTGGCGCCGGTCCACCGTGGGGGCCGAATCCCCCGAAGGCGCCAAACAGCTTCTGCCAGCCGTGCTGCATGTACACGAACGTCACGACGATGCGAAGGAGCGCGTAGACGACGCGCTGTACGGATGCGGAATTCACGATGGCTGCTCCAGGCAGAGAACCAGGCACAGGCTCCGAGCGAGTGTCCGCCGGGGCGCATGAGGAAAGCAGAAGGGTCGGACACTCGCGTGTGTCCGACCCTTCTCGTGCCATTCCGCATTCCCCATGCCTTCACGCACATCGTTCCGTCTGGGCCGGGGCAGCCATGCGCACCGCCGCCCGTCCCTGTCGCGCGAGGTTGCACGCGAACGACAGGGCATCGGGGCTGGTGGCGTTGCTCACGAGCACCACGATGTGCCGCGCGAGGTAGCGCGCCTCGTTGCGCGTCTCGCTGCGCGCGTCGTTGCGCGCCGTGGGGAGTGCCGCGGCAGGCGCGAAGATCTCCTCACCGGTGAGTGGCTCCGTGTCGAACAGCAGGCTCGTGAGAAACGCCGCCGTGCCCGCATCGCCGCGCCGTGTGCACCGGAGATCCACCAGCAGCGCCGTCGTGCCGCTGAGGTAGCGCATGGCGGCGAGCGCCGTCGCCCGCACACGCGGCCCGGTCTCGAACCGCTCGAGCACGAGATAGCCCACCCCATCGTCGTCCCGCGCCACGACCTGGAAACCGTCGCGGCTCACCCAGCTCTCCGGCCGCGTCACGCGGCGCGCCGAGAATCGGGGAAGCCGGGCGATCGGAGCTGTCGCGCCCTTCGCGTCCGCCGCAGCCGGCGTAGTGGAGCCGGCGGCTGTGCCCGCCGCCATGCCCATCTCCTGTTCGTCCCTGGTGATGCCACGCATATGCCAACCTCAGTCCGGTGCCCAATTGTTCTTCACCAGATAGGACACCGGGTGTGCGCGGATGGTTTGCGCGGCGCATGGCCGTGTGCGTCGGTCCGGGATATAGTCAGTGCGGCGCGCCAGCGTTGCTCACCCTCCACCCACTCCTCCCATGCATGTGATCTGGACCGATCTGCTGCAGCCGGGCACTCCCTACCTCGAAAAGGTCGTTCGCACGATCGCCGTGTACATCTTCCTGTTACTGGGACTCCGGCTGGGCGGGAAGCGCGAACTCGGCCAACTCAATCCCTTTGACCTCGTCGTGCTGCTGGTGCTCTCCAACACGGTGCAGAACGCGATCATTGGGAATGACAATTCACTTGTGGGCGGACTGTTCGGCGCCATTGTGCTGCTCGCCGTGAACTATCTCGTCGTGCGCTTTCTCTTCCTGCACCCCAAACTCGACCGGCTCGCCGAGGGGAAACCCATCATGCTCATCAAGGAGGGAAAGATTCTGACGAGATGTCTCCAGCGCGAAATGGTCACGCAGCGTGAACTCATCTCGGCGGCCAGGCGTCAGGGCGTGCACGACCTGAAACAGGTGGAGACCGCGCGCCTCGAAGTAGGCGGTGCGCTCACGTTCATACTGAAGGAGCCATCCACCGAGGAGAAACGATTCGGCGACGTGACGCAGCGGCTGGAACGGATCGAAGCGCTGTTGAACCGGATGTCCGGTCCGGCGCCCGCCACCTGATTCCGCGCGCTGCGAAACTTCGGGGATCAATCCAGCCAGCGATCCAGATGCTCCAGCACGAATTCGTCATCCGTGAGCCACGGATACGACGCGAGCACGCGATCGATCTCCTCACGCTGACCGGGTGAGAGTCCTTCGCCCGGATCCAGGCACCAGCTACCGCGCATCAGCCGCTGGCGCACGAGCACGTCGTGAATGCCGGCGATGCACCCCGCGAACGCGTTGCGTGCATCGAAGATGGCGCCATTCGCATCGGTCAGCGCCGCGCCAGTTGCGGCCGGCGTTGGCGGGGGTCCCGTCCCGCTGTCGTCGAACACGGGTCGCGTCGCACCGAGCAGCACGACGGCCCGTCGTGTCCACACCGACCACTGGCCGAGCAACCCGCCGACGATGCGCAGGTCCCCGGTGCCGAACGGGAAGCGCGCCGTGAGATCCGCGACGATGGCATCATCGTTCCCGGTATAGAGCGCGATGTCACGCCGGCCGGAATCCGCCACCGCGCGTACGACGTCGAGCGTGCGGTAGCGGTCGAACGGCGCGATCTTGATGGCGACGACGTTCTCGATGTCGGCGAACGCACGCCAGAACGCGTAGTCGAGCAGACGTCCGCCCACCGTCGTCTGCAGATAGAAGCCGAAGAGCGGCAGCACGTCCGCGACCTCGCGACAGTGACGCAGCAGCTCCGCCGAACCCGCGTCGCGCAGCGCCGCCAGGCTGAGCAACACCGCGTGATACCCGAGCTCGCGCGCCAGCGTGGCTTCGCGCATCGCCTGGCGTGTCGGTCCACAGGCGCCGGCCACGAGCACGATGGGCCGCTCGTGCCATACGGGCGACTCGGCGGCGGTACGCGCCGCCAGCTCGAGCACGGGCCGCAGCAATCCATGCCGTGGCTCGCGAATCGCGAACTGCGTGGTGTGCACACCCACGGCCACACCGCCTGCGCCCGCGGCGAGGTAGTAGCGGGTGAGTGCACGCTGGTGCCGCTCGTCGAGACGACGATGCTCGTCGAGTGCCAGCGGGTGCGCGGGGATCACCTGTCCCGCGAGCAGATGCGCGCGCAGGTCCATGGCTCAGAACCGTCCCGTCCGTTCCTCGAATCCGGTGGGCTTGTCGTGCAGCACGCCACCGCGCTGGATCCAGTCCGCCACCCACATCACGAGCTGCGCGGTGGACACGGCGGGCGCGCCGAACAGTTTCATGGAGCGTGATGCATCGCTCAGCAGCGCATCGTCTGCTTCACGGCCGGTGATGATCGGTTTGCGCGCGAACATCTCGCCGAACCGGTGCGCCAGCGTGCGCACGGCGAGCGTCTCGGCGCCGGTGACGTTGACCACGAATGGCGGTGCCGCCGCGTGCGTGAGACACTGAATGGCGCGCGCATTGGCGTCGCCCTGCCAGATGACGTTCACGAAGCCCATGCGCACATCCACCGGCTCGCCGCGCCAGACCTTGCGCGCGATGTCCACGAGCACGCCGTAGCGCAGATCCACGGCGTAGTTGAGCCGCACCACGGCGACGCGCGTCCCATAGCGCGTGGCATGCCACTCGAACACGCGCTCCCGCCCGAGGCACGATGCCGCGTACTCGCCAATTGGCGCGGGCGGCGTGTCCTCGCGCGCACCGCCGCTGGCGGCGGGCACGAGCGGATAGACGTTACCCGTGGAGAACGCGACGATCCGTGCGTCACGATAGCGGTCCGCGACGATGGCGGGCACGGCCGTATTCATCATCCACGTATTCGCGGGCGCATCGCTCGTGCCGAACTTCTGTCCGGCCATGAAGACCACATTGGGCGCGTCGGGGAGACGGCCGACGGCGACACGATCGTTCAGATCGCACGATACGGTCTCCACGTTCAC
Source organism: Gemmatimonadaceae bacterium (assembly GCA_050733555.1). GTDB lineage: Bacteria > Gemmatimonadota > Gemmatimonadetes > Gemmatimonadales > Gemmatimonadaceae > JADGGM01. The sequence continues at coordinate 3,932 of JBOHTE010000598.1, forward strand.
CGCGTGCAGGCGCTCACGGGCGACGGCGGAGCCGAAGCGCGAGACGGCGATCACACGATCGCCGCGCTGCACCGCATCGAGTCCCCGGCGCAGCATGCGCGAGAGCGACGGACCCATCTTTCCCGCGGCGCCGAGGACGATGACGTCGCCATCGAGCCCGCGCAACGTGTCCAGCACGCCTGGAGTGGGCTCGGAGAGCCGGAGCTCGAGGTCGTCGTCGCTGTCCGGGGACGCGGAGGAGACGGGCATGGGAGGCGCCGGCCGTCGTCAGCGATCAGCCCTGCGCGGCCGTCGCATACGTCTTCAGCCGTTGCACCATGGCATGCAGCCCAACCTCACGTGCGCCGAGTCCGATGTTGGCCATCATCATGGGAACGATGTCGGATGGGATGGCGAGCGTGGTGGACGGCGGCTGGTCATTCACGGCGGAGAAGAGAATGGCGAGGAACGCCGCGATCGTCGGCGACTGGCGTACGTTCACGTCGGCGTAGAAGTGCAGCAGCCCGTCGTGCGCTTCGGGAAAGATGTCCACGCGCGTCTGGCATTCGGGAATGGTGAAGTTGGCGCGGTCAATCGCCGCGTAACGCGGCGGCAGCGGCTCGAGCTTCTTCGCCCAGGACACGAGCGCCTGCATTTTTTCCTCGCGGCCGAGCGCGTGAAAGTAACGCAGCACGCGATCAATGCTGGGTGGCAGCGGTGCGGCAGAAGTGGGCGGAGTCTGGTCGGGCATGTGAGCAATATGGTGAATCGGACGGTGCGCATGTTTCGCGCGACGTGCGCGACGCGATGCATTCAGCGCGACGCGTGCAGTGCGACAGGTTCAGTGCGACAGGTTCAGTGCGACACGCCGCGCCGATAGTCGTAATCCCTGGCTTCGAATTCCTCGAGCCTGGGCGGACGGAAGCTGAGGTCGAACGCGAGCCAGATCGTCTTCGAGAGCGGGTAGAACAGGATGGGCGCGACGACCATGAATGGAATGCCGACCCATTGAATGAGCGTCCATGGCGGGCTCGGCCACGAGGCGACGAGCCAGATGAACAGTCCCAGGACAAACGCCAGCTCCGCGAGGACGAGGTTGAACATCATGCCGCCAAGGAAGTAGTCCTCGCCCTCATGGCGATCGAGCGCGAGGTTGCAGCGCGGGCAGTGTCGCGTCATGTGGAACCATGATGCGAAGAGATGGCCCGAGCCGCAGACGGGGCAGCGGAGCACCAGTGCGCGCGCCAGATAGAGAGCGATCCGCCTCATCGTGGTAATATACCGCGTCGCGTGCCTGGCTTGCCGGGTGTGATGCAAGTGGAGATGTTGTGGAGGGACGCGAAGCGCGTCCGCCGGAGCCACATTGGACTACGTCAGACAACAGGAGTGAATCATGCCGACGCGCAATGCATCGGCCGTGTGGGAAGGCGGCCTGAAGGGAGGGAAGGGATCGTTCAGCGGTGAGAGTGGCAAGATCGGTGGTAACTATTCATTTGACACGCGCTTCGGCGACACGCCCGGCACGAACCCGGAGGAGCTGCTTGCCGCGGCTGAGGCGGCGTGCTACAGCATGGCGCTGGCGCTGGGATTGGAGCAGAACGGGACGCCCGCGGAGCGGATCGAGACAAAGGCGTCGTGCACGATCGACTCGGTGCCGGGTGGCTTCAAGATCACGACGATGAAGCTGCGTGTGCGGGCGAAGGTGCCGAACGCTGATGCGGCGACGTTCGCGAAGCTGGCGGAGGGGACGAAGGAGGGCTGTCCGGTGTCGGGGGCGCTCAAGGGGAACGTGAAGTTCGAGTTGGACGCAAGGCTGGAGTAAG
>JBOHTE010000599.1:0-15800 GCA_050733555.1 Gemmatimonadaceae bacterium
TGGTATTCCGCGTCGCGCGCGGTGAGATCGGGGTGCGCCGCCAGCAGTACGCGTGCGAGCTCCAGGTCGCCGCGCGCGGCCGCCTCGTGCAATGGCGTCGTGCGCAAGGCGCCGCCACGCCGGTTCGCCAGATCGGGCGACGCGTCGAGCAGCGCAGGCACCCGATCCCTCCACCCCAGATCCCACGCCGAGAGCACGTCGAGCGTCGCGCCCGCGCGCACGAGCCATTCGGCGCTCGCCGGCTGTCGCGCCGCCACGGCGAGCTGCAGCGGGGTCGAGCCGCAGAGGAGCGTGGCATCGAGCATGCCCGGGCGAAGCATGGGAGCCAATGAACCGAGCGTCCTGACGTCGGCGCGTCCGATCGCTTCCGCGAAGGCGACGTCCGGCTCACCGGGCGACGGTGCGCCGAGCGCCGCACGGTGCATCCACCAGGTCTGGCCGTATCCGAGCGACTCGAATCCCACACGGCGATAGACGGGCTCGCCCATGTCCGTGGCGTTGAGTGTCGCGTAGCGGCACCCCAGCGCGCGCGCATGTTCACACGCCGCCACCGTGAGCGCTGCGCCAACGCCCAGGCGGCGGGCGGTGGGCACCACTCCGGTGCCATAGAGGCCGGCCACACCGAGCCGGCCACTCGTGAGGTGCAGCCAGACTTGTCCTACCGGCCGCTCATCCAGCCAGGCGGCGAAGTGCCAGATGCGCCGGCGCCGGCTCCGGAGATACGCGACGGCACGAGCGTGCGAAGCGACGCCCGGCGCGTGATAGGGCAGCTCCGCGAGGTCGCGTGCATCCCACGCCGCCTCGTCCTCCACGAGGCCCACGCGCATCCCCGGTGGGACGCGCTCATCGCGAGCGATGCGGCGCAGGTCGAGCGCCATCCAGTGCGGTCGCCAGCCCCACTCGAAGCCGCGCGCCGTGAGCCGCGCGCCCAGATCGCCGGAACGACTGGCGTCCAGCGTCCAGCACCCCAGGCAGCGTGAGGACATCCCGCGGGCACGGGTGAGAATCTGGTCGAGTTGCTCCGCGCCATGCGCGCGGGTGAAGCGCGGAAACAGGATCGCGCCCTCACCGCCGTCGCGCTCCGGGCGCCAGATCCATGTTGCTCCGCCCAGACGGTACGCCTCACCGCCGGCCAACCGCGCGCGCACGCTCATCCAGCGGATATGATTGGCGGCAATGGCTCGCAGGATGGCGGCACGGCTGGCACCGGCGCCCAGAAATGACAGGCGCTCGGTGCCGCGCGCGGATGAGGCGCGCACGCCCACTGTTGCTCCGCTACTGGCGCACAAAGGTGTATTCACCGGACGGGTCCGACTGCTTGAGCGACGTCGCTCGTCCGTTCTCCACGGTGAACGTGAAGATCATGTCCGGGAATTCCTTCGTGCGGAACCGGTTCGGCTGCCACGGGATCAGCCCCTGGAACGCGCCACCCGGTGACCTGATGGCGAGCGAGCTGTCCGGACGCAGGACGACGTCGATCGTGCCGCCGCTCGGCGTGCGATACGTTCCGAGATACTGGCGCAATGTCCCCACCGACGACAGGACGGCGGGTGCGCGGCGGGTGAACACGACCGCCGCCTCGTCCAACGACATCTCGGCGCGGTCCACCTCGCCCTGCGGATTGGTCAGGAAATTCACCGACCACTTGCCGTTCTCCTCGTCATCGGGTGTGTCGAAGCGATCATAGTGGAAGTGGCTGAGCGGCAGGGTCATGTTGTGGAAGTTGAACACGAGGCCGCTGTCGCCACGCGAAATCGTGACCACGCCGTACGCGGGATGCGCGAACTCGCCCACGTAATCGTCCAGCGGATGCGAGGGGTGCGTGTTCGGAACGCGGCCTCCACCTGCCTTGGCGCGGGCGGACCGGTCCGCTGCCTTGTTCTTGAGGCGAATCGCATTCAGTCGCTCGGACCATGGCGTGAGCGAGAGGCCCAGCAGGCGCTCGTACACGTTGTACGAGATCACGTTGTACAGCGGCGCTGCGTGATCGCCGATCACGAACACGATGACGCCAATCGAGTCGTACGGCATCATCGAGATCTGCGAATGGAATCCGTTGATGTCGCCGCCGTGATACGCGAGCAGATGCCCACGATACGACGCGGTCCAGCGACCCATGCCGTAGGCGGCATTGAGCAGCTCGCCATAGCCCCGCTCCTCGAGGCCGGTGTTCGGCATGGCAATGGACGGGGCGAGCGTCTGCTTCACGACGCCGGCGGGCAGCACGCGCTTCCCATTGAACACGCCGTCATTCATCTGCGCAATCAGCCACTTCGACATGTCCTGGATGTTCGAGATGATCGCGCCGGCCGGCCCGATGCCGGTCTGGAAACGGTAGTACGGAATTTCGTACAGCACCGTGCTGTCCCGGCGCTCGTCGTAGGGTACTCCGTGATCGGGAGACTTCTCCAGGTCGTCAATGGTGAACACCGTGCTCGTCATGCCGAGCGGCGTGAGGATGCTGTCGCGAACGAACGACTCCCAGGGTTTGCCGCTCAGTAGCTGCACGATGTATCCGGCGCCGGCGTACATGAGGTTGTTGTAGAGGAAGGTCGTGCGCAGCGGCGCGGCGGGCTCCAGATAGCGGAGCCGGTCGAACAGCTCCTGCTGGGAGAAACTCGACTTGTACCAGATGAGATCGTGGCGCGTGATGCCCGTGCGGTGCGCGAGCATGTCGTGAATCGTCACCGTGCGATTCAGCTCATCGTTGTAGAACTGGATCTCCGGCACGTACTGCTTCACGGGCTTGTCCCAGTCCAGCTTTCCTTCACTGACGAGAAACCCCACCGCGGATGCCGTGAACAGCTTGGTGTTGGACGCAATGGGCTGCAGCGTGGTGGGCGTATAGGGAAGCTTCTTCCCGTAATCGCGATAGCCGTACCCTTTCGCAAACACGAGCTTGCCCTTCACGACGATCCCGACGCCGATGCCCGGCGCGTCCCAGTCCTTCATGACCTTCGCCATGTACGCGTCGAAGCCCTTGAGCTTCGCGTCAACGGACGGCTGCTGCGCCGGGAGGGCGCATGGAGACACGAAGAACGCAAGAGCGAGGCAGGCGCAGGCGCGACGCAGGGAGGCGGGCATGGGGGGATTGGGCGGAGAGGGTGCCATCAGGCTGCCACAATGTACACAGAAATGTGCACACGACGGGCGGAGCGTGCAATCGGTCTCCGCCGTGCATATCGTGTGGAGGGCCCGCAACCCGGAGCGCCGGATAGTTCACCGGCGCGTGGATACCTTTCATGCTGCGCGCAACCTTGCGAGCCTGGAGGCCCTCATTCAACATCCCGCGCTATGAAAGAACCCGACCTGCGGGAAACGTTCGAGCAGATTGACCAGTTGCGGCACCAGGAACGGCGCGCCGCAATGGCGACGCTCGTCTCCACCAAGGGCACTACGCCCAAGAAGGAGGGCGCCAAGATGTGGGTGGGTGAGGACGGGCGCATCCTGGGCTCGGTGACGATTGGTGGATGCGTGGACGCCCGCGTGGTGGCCGAAGCGGAGGACGTGCTGCGCTCGTCCACGCGAAAGTTGCTGACCATGAAACTGGGCGACGAGGATGCGTGGGACATCGGCCTCACCTGCGGGGGGACGGTGGAAGTGCTCATTGAGCCGGTGGAATTTGCGCGCGCAGGCGATCCGGTGGTGAATGCGTACGACGTGATTCGCGAGGAATCCGATCACGGCCGGCACTCTGTGGCGGTGATTCCCCTGGATGCATCTACTGCGCCGGCCGATCGCGGGCGTCTCGTGGTGCGCGAGGATGGCACGGTCGCCGGGACGCTGGGCGATGCGGCGCTCGACCACGCGGCGCGGGAGCGCGCCATGGACGTGATGCGCCGGGCACTGTCGCGCACAGTCACCCTCAGGGCGGGCGGCGCGCGCCTGCCCGTGTTCCTCGAACTGCACGGACCAGCTACGACACTGGTCATCTTCGGGGCGGGACACGTGGCGATGCCGCTGGTGCGTTTTGCCAAGGCACTCGGCTGGAACACCATTCTCGTGGATGCGCGTGAGCGCTATGCCACGCGCGAGCGCTTTCCCGACGCGGACGACATTCGCATTGGCATGCTCGGTGACATCGCGGCGGAGCTGCAGTATGACGCGTCCACTTTCGTGGTGTTGGTGGCGCACGATTACAAATTCGAGTTACCGGTGCTGCGTACCGTACTGGCGCGCGAGCCCGCGTACATCGGTCTCCTGGGCAGCCGGCGGCGCGGCAAGGCGATTCTCGACTTTCTCGCGGAGGATGGCGTGAGTGCAGAGATGCTCTCGCGCGTGCACGTGCCGATCGGGTTGGACATCGGCGCGCAGACCGCAGCCGAGATCGCGCTGGCGGTGGTGGCGGAGGCCGTTTCCGTACGCAACGAGCGGCCCGGAACCCGGATGAAGGACAGGGTGCAGACATGAAAGCGCATGCGGTGCAGCGGGCGGGCGCGCGCGCGGATCAACTCGCGGGCATGGTGCTCACGCGCGACGTGCGCGGCGCGAACGGCCAGCGCGCCTTCGCCAAGGGGCAGATGGTACGCGCCGGACAGGTCGCGGAGCTCATGGAGCTCGAATGGGACATGCTGCACGTCATCGAGCCGGAAGCAGGCGAGATCGGCGAAGATGATGCGGGACGCCGGATCGCGACGGCCGTGTCGGGCGAGGGGACGGAAGTGCGCGCGGTGTCGGGCGGGCACTGGCCGCTGGCGGCCACGCACCGCGGGCTGTTGCGCGTGGACGTGGAGCGGCTCTTCCGCGTGAACGCCATCGAGGGTGCCTGCGCCTACACCCTGTTCGATGGTCAGATCGTGGAACCCGGCGAGATCGTCGCCCGCGCGAAGGTCACGCCATTCGTGATTGCGGAGACGCGCGTGGAGATGGTGGAGCGTATCGTGCGCGACGCCGGGAGCGTGGTTCGCGTGGAGGCGTTCCGCCCGATGGTGGTGGCCGCGGTGGTGCAGGAAACGCTCGGCGAGCAGGCGATGGTGAAATTCCGCGATGCGTTGCGCGAAAAGATCGGCTGGTTCGGCTCGCGCCTGATGGAGCCCGCGTTCGTTCCGCCTGCGGGCGCAGCCGTGGCCGATGCGGTAAGGCAGGTTGTCGCACAGGGTGCGAACGTGATCGTGATGGCGGGAACCAAGGCCATGGATCCACTGGATGCTGCGTTCGTCGCGCTTGACACGCTCGGCGTCGCGCTCGAGCGCTATGGGGCGCCCGCGCACCCCGGCAGTCTCTCCTGGATCGCGCGCCTGGACGAGGCGACGGTGATCGGCATGCCGAGTTGCGGACTCTTTTCGCAGGCCACGGTGTTCGATCTGATTCTTCCGCGCGTGCTGGCCGGCGAGCGCGTGGACCGCGACGCCATCATCGCGCTCGGACACGGTGGGCTCATCACCAAGGATCTCGCGTTCCGTTTCCCGCGCTATCGCGAGGCGGCACGGCGCGGCGAGATCGGCTAACGCCGCGCGTGGCCGCCGCCGTGGTGCTCGCCGCGGGTGCGTCCAGGCGGTTCGGCACGCAGAAGCTCGTGGTGCCGATCGACGGAAAGCCCGTCGTGCGCTGGACGGCGGAACGCGTGCTGGCGGCCCGCGTGGAGGATGTGGTCGTGGTGCTCGGGCATGAGCAGGAAGCCGTGCGCAGCGCACTCGGGGGACTTCCCGTGCGCACCGTCGTGAACGACAGATGGCGCGACGGGATGAGCACGTCCATTGCCGCCGGTCTCGCCGCGCTCGCGCCGGCAACGCGCGGCGCGCTCATCGTGCTTGGTGACCAGCCCGGAGTATCTACGCGCGTGCTCGATGACCTCATTGCGGCACACGAGGCGAGTTCCGGTTCCATTATCGTCCCGGCGTATCGCGGCATCCGTGGGAACCCCGTGCTCTTTCCGGCGTCGCTCTTCGCGGAGGTGATGGAGACCGCTGGCGACACCGGCGCCCGCGACGTTGTCGTGCGCCACGCCGATCGTGTCCGGCAACTGGACTTCGACATCTCGATGCCGCCGGACATCGATACATCGGCGGATCTGCTGCGCTACGTCACCTGACGTAGAGCCGGCCGCGCGACGCCGGCCGTGAAACCTTTCGGCTGCGTGCACCGTAGAGATCAACGTCTCGCTCGGAGTGTCGCCATGCGTACGTTGCTCAAGGTGCTCTTCTACGGCTTTCTCGGCCTCGTGGTGGCGGTGCCGGCCATGGTTCTGCTGGCTGTGATCGGCGCACCCGTGCTCGCGATTCTCGGCGTGCTGGCACTGCCGGTGCTCATCGTGCTGGCCATCGTGGGGCTGCCGTTCATTCTGTTGTTTGCCCTGGCCGCCGCGGTGCTCGGCGTCCTGGTTGGTCTGGGCGTGCTCGCGATCAAGCTCGCGATCTTCGTGGTACTGCCGGTGATGTTCGTGGTCTGGCTTTTCAGGCACTTCGTCGGGCACGATCAGCCCGAGCGCACGCACGAGTGGGCGTAGCGGTCGCGCGCCAGACCGCCGGCACGTCGGAGCAACGGGGCCACGGATCACCTGCGATCCGTGGCCCCGTTCTGTTTTCGATCCTGGCTCACACGACCAGCCATCAGGCGTCGTTGTTCAGGCACCCCGTGGACGGTGAGTTCGGGTTGTTCTGCTCATTGATCGGAATCGTGAGATTCACGCCGTTGCTGTATGTCCCTCCCTTGAAGTACAGTCCCGTGGGAAACACGCTCTCGGCGTTGCGATTGTACTGACGGATCAACCGCCGCAGATCGCCCAGGCGGTGCGACGTGAGATAGAGCCAGAAGGCCCGCTCGCGGAAGAGCAGATCCTGCCGCGCGGTGGCCGAGCCCGGGTCGGTGAGCAATGACATGCCGTGCGAGGTGCGCAGCCCGTTGAGCAGCGTCATGAATGTGCCCGCGTTGCCGCTGCTCAAGGCGACCTCCGCCTCGATGAGCCGGGCCTCCGTACCGCTGGCGAGCGGAATGATCGACCCGCGGTCGGAATACTTCAGCGGCAGGAGGAGCGGCGTACTGTTGTCGAAGCCAATGCCGCCATCCTTTGTCTGCACGCGCGGATCGTGTGCGGAAACGAAGTCCAAACCGTTGATGCCTTCGTTATCCGCCACGCTCCACCGGCCTTCGTTGAACATGAATTCCCACACGCCGTTGTTCTGGCGCGTGCTGTTGTCCGAGTATTCGATGTCATACTCGAAATCGTCCGGCACACCGGCCGCCGCCAGCGTGGCATCCGCGTCCGCGTAGCGGTTGAGATCCATGAGCGCGCGCGCCTTGCCCACGGCGGCCAGATCGGTCTGGACGTCGCTGCCGACCGTTCCGGCGATGGTCGTGGCGGAGTCGAACTGCGCGAGCGCCGACTCGAGCGTCTGCTCCGTCGTGAGCGGTTCACCGAAGGTGATCGTGCCGTCGTCGTTCAGCGTACTGAATGGCACGCCCGAGCAGTAGTTCTCGGCGAACAACACCTTCGCGAACGCACCCAGGTTCAGCACCTCCGCGTGCCCCTCGTTGCCTGCATCGAATTCGGTATATCGCGCCGATGCGAAGTCGGCGAACGCGCGCGCGCGGGCCAGCTCGAGAAACACATCCTGATTGTCCGCGTTGTTCTGCGCGTGCGAGCCGATGGTCAGGCGCCGGTCGAGCTCGATGCGCGTCGGGAACGTCTCGGAGTTCACGAGTTCGTCGGTGACGAGACCGCTGAAACTGATCTGTCCTTCCTCGGTCTCGTTGCCGCTGCCGCCATACGCCACCGCAAAATCGCCAATCACGCCGTTGCGGACAGTCGGCAGCGCCTGCTTGCTGTGCAGGGTGGCCGGCAGCGCCACGTCGGGATCCTGCACCTTGATCAGTTTGGATGGGTCGCACGCCACCAGCGCCGCGAGCATGCACGCGAGCGCGAGAGGTGACCGTGCTCCCCGGATGGAATTGGTCGTACGGGTCATTGTCAGTGCTCCATGCCAGGAGTCCGGGGATGCCATCAGAAGTTCACGTTGACGCGGGCGGTCCAGTACTTCGTGGGCGGCTGGCTGAGGAAGTCCGCCGTCGTGAAGTTGGTGGAGCCGGTGAAGTTGATTTCCGGATCGAGCCCGGTGTAGTTCGTCCACGTCTTCAGATTGCGCCCCGCGATGGTCAGGCTCAGGCCGGAGACACCGCGATCCCTGATCCAGCTATTCGGCGCGATGAGCGTGAGCGACAGCTCGCGCAGCTTCCAGAATGATGCGTCCTCGATGTAGCCCGCATCCGTGCCGAGGGCGCTGGCGAGCGCGCGCGCCTGCAGCGCGAGCGGCGTCGTGGGGTCATTCGCCGCCTGACAGTTGAAGAAGCTGGCGCATCGGAACGCTTCCGTGCTGTTGTAGAGCTTGTAGCCGCTGCGACGATCCAGCATGCCACCCACACGGAAATACTTGAAGATCGTGATGGATGAGTTGAACGAAAACTCGTACTTCGGGAATGGTGAGCCGAGGAACTTCGGATTATCGGCGATCAGCAATTCGCATCCGGTGCCGTCACCCCCCACGTCGGGGCAGTTGGCCACGTCGATCATGCCATTGTGATTGAGATCCGTGAAGGTGTACGGCCGCTGCCAGTAGCCGCCCAGGGGGAAGCCCTGTTCGTGCCGCTGCGTGGCGCCACCCAGCCCGAAGATGATCGGCGTGGTGTCCGCGCCGAGCGTGAGGAGCTTGTTGGTGTTGCTCGTTCCATCCACACGCACGTCCCACGTGAAGCGATCCGTCGTGACGACGTTTGCATCCACGGACGCTTCCCACCCCTTGTTGTTCACCTTGCCGAGGTTCACGAGTTCCGTGGCCGCGCCGGTGGACGGTGGCAGATTCTTCGCGACGATCGCGTCGCGCGTGTCCTTGTTGTAATAGGTGAACACGAGCCCGACACGGTTGGCGAACAGTCCCGCGTCGAACCCGACCTCGTATTCCGAGGATTTCTCCGGCTTGAGCGCCGAATTGCCGACACCGCCCAGCGTGACGGCTGGCGAATCCGTCTCGTTCCTCTTGACGGCGACTGGATTGTAGAAGCTCACCGCATCGCGGAAGGCCGGTGACTGTCCGGAGCCGCCAAACGCGGAGCGCAGGCGAAGCTGACTGAGCCAGCGCGTCTTCGGGAAGAAGCCTTCCTCGTTGATGACCCAGGAGAGACTCACCGAGGGGTAGTACACGAGTCCGTAATTCTTGCCGAAGGCGCTGTTCTCGTCGCCGCGCAGGGCGCCGGCGAGATAGACCTTGTCACGCCAGGCCAGACGCTCCTGACCGTACGCGCCGATGGTGACGACATCGGGATTGACTTCGCCCACGGCAAAACCGGCCGTCGTGCCGCCCAGCGATCCCGTTCCGGCCACCAGCCCGCGTCCGAACGCGCTGGTGCCGCGCGTCTTCACGTCGTTGTACGCCGCGCCGAGCGATGATGTCGAGTTGAGCGATGACGTGAGGCCGTAGGTCGCCGTTCCGCTCAGATTGGCGGTGTAGTTCCAGATCTGGTACGGATTCGATGTCCGGTTGCCCTCGGGCAGATCGGCAAAGGGCACTTCGCCGGGCGGCGTGAGCTCGTTGTCGTACCGGTTGCTGTAATCCACGCCGCTCACACCGACCACGCTGAGCCAGGAGAGCGGATTCCACGTGCTGCTGGCGCTCGCGGTCAACCGCTCGAGGTCCTGGCGGGTGTCGATGTTGAACGACTGGTCAGGCGTGATGGAGAGATAGCCGTGACGTTTGGCATCGTCCGTGGCATTGCCAAGCAACCCGTTCGGAACAATGCCGAGGATGTTGTTGTCGTTCTGCGGGAGCCGGAGGTGGCTGGACAGATACCCCACGTTCACCGAGAGATCGGTCTTGTTGTTGAGTTGCGCGTGCAGGTTGGCGCGCATGTTCGTCTTGCGGTCGGTATTCACGGCGTACACGCCGCGGTTCCAGTCGAAGTTCCCAGCCACGTAATACGTGGCCGCATCGGAACCGCCCGACACATTGATACCATAGCTTTCGCGGTTGCCCTGGATGAACGGGCTGTGGGCCACGAGTGGATTGAAGGACTGCAGCGCGCCGCTCGGTGTGCACGAGCCGAGCTGCTGGATCAGGATGAAGCAGCCGCCAACGGGGCTGCCGTCCGGCGCCGTACCGGGCTGCGCGAAGTTCGCCGGGAAGTCGGTGGGCTTCGCGATCTGTCCGTATTCGGCGAACATGTTCCACTGCGTCCGCCCAGGCTGCCCATGCTTCGTGGTGATCTGGATGACGCCGTTCGACGCGGCCGTGCCATAGAGTGCCGCCGCCGCCGGTCCCTTGATCACTTCGACGTTGTCGATGTCCTCGAAGTTGAGATCATCGAAGCGCGACGGCACCTGGCCACCGACGTCAATGGTGCTCGATTGCGAGCCGTTGTCCACGCGGATGCCATCGAGGATGATCAGGGGGTCGTTGTTGAGCGAAATGCTGTTCGAGCCGCGGATGCGGATGCGCGATCCGGTGCCGGTCGTGCCACCCGACTGCTGCACGATGACGCCGGGCACGCGGCCCGTGAGCAGCTCGGAGAAGCTCGAGATGGCGGCCTTGGGAACGGAGTCCACCGCGACGACTTCCACGGAGTTTCCGGTTTCGCGCTTGCGCGTCTGTTCGCCCGAGGCGGTGACCGTGACGACGTCGAGCTGCGTGACGCTCGTGGCGAGGGCGAAATCGGCCGTGGCGGTTTCCCCGCCCGCGACCGTGACGGTCACGCTCTGCGCGGAGTAGCCAATGCGGAGCGCGCGCAACTCGACGCGCCCGGGTGTTACGCCGGTGATGCGATACGTGCCATCGTCCCGGGTGAGCACGCCGCGATTCGTGCCGACAATGCGAACCTGGGCGCTGGCGATGGGCCCCTTGGCATCCCGTTCGGTCACGCGTCCGGTGATCGTGCCACCGCCCTGCTGTGCGAGGAGCACAGGCGGGGCCGCGAAGCTGGTGAGGGCGGCAACGAGGGGCAGCCAGAACAGACAACCGTTGTGTTTCATGATAGCTCTTCCTGTTCATGAGTGTGTCTGCGGTGAACTGGCGGTGGTGTGGCACCTCCTGGCGCGGAGCGCCGGCCCGGGAAGTCCTTCAACGTTGAAGCGGTCAACAACCATAAAGCTGGCTGAACCACAAAAGATTCCCCGCCGGCGGGGCGGGGAATCGGAACGACAGAAACGGCCGGTCGGGTCAGCTCGAATGGAATCGGAAGATCATTTCGCCCATCTCGATCGTGTCGCCCTCGTTCAGCCTGAGCGCGCTGGAACCGGCCGACAGCGGCTGGCCGTTCACGACGAGCGGATTCGAGCGCGACAGGTTGCTGATCGTCCAGCGCCCATGGTCGAATCGCAGCCGTGCATGGAGCCGGCTTACGGTCTCGGCGTTCACCTGAACGTGCGATTCCGGGGGCCCCTCACCACGACCCAGCGTGATGTCGGCATCGTCACCGTTCGTGGGGCGGAATCGGATGCTCTCGCCCTGGTTTGGACCGCTCTGGATCTCCAGATGTCCCGGCAGAAAGCCGGGCGGGCTGTCGTCCACGTGTGGCACGCGCACGGTGGCATCGCGGTACGTGGCGGAGGACGCCTGCGCCGACGACGTGGGCGTATGAAAGATCGATGCGGGCCGGCCGGCGCGCGCCCCGCCCGCGGCGCGGACACCGGGTGGCGTCAACTCCGCCAGCCGGATGCTCGCCGGCTTGAGATCCGCCGGTGTCACATCGTCATGCACCTCGAAAATGAGGGGTGGGAGCGGCGCGTTGTGACGCAGGCGCGCGCGTCGCCGGCGGCGGATGGCCACGATGCCCGCGACGATCAACACGAACAGCAGAACCGCGATGAACAGGGCCACGTCAATGTCGAGATGAGGGTACGGGGCCAAGATATCTTGGGTTCCGGACGCGTCCGGATCAAGATGCCATCTTCCGCTCGCGCCACGGCTTCCAGCCGACTCGCGCTCGCCGCGTCGGAGTCGCCGTCGGTCGTCCAGTCGCTGGCTCACTCGACCGCATGGTGGACCCTGCAGGTATCGTGCGCGCGCAGCGGGCCGTTGCTGGAACATATTGAATGGGTGACCCGGTGACGATCGCCGGGCGCGCCGATACGCGGTCACGGCCCCTCGCATTTCGCTGGCACCTCTCTGCATACTATGCTCGCATTGATGCATTCACCTGACACCGCCACCATGACACATTCCGCATTCCCCACGCCCCATACCCTGATGCTCAAGGATTTTCCCGATCACCACGACGCCGAGCTGGTGCTCAGAGTGTACGAGCTGCGGCGCGAGCCGGTCATGCGCGAATCGCGCAACAAGATCAACGGCTCGCAGTTCATGCCGAAGCGCTACGAGGACGTCGAGGCCGTTCGCAAGATGGATCACCCGCTGAACGCGGCATTCCGGCAGACGAGCACGTACTGGGAGATGGTGTACGGTCTCGCCAGGCACGGCATCGTGCACGCCGACTTTCTCGTCGAGAACAACGGCGAGGGACTGATTCTCCTGGCGAAGATGTTTCCGTTTCTCGAACGCTACCGCAAGGACACGAACGCGCGCTCGTTCGCGAATGCGGAGTGGATCGCCACCCAGTGCGAGGTGGGCCGCGAGGTGTTCGCCAGACACCGGGAGCGCATCGAAAAGCAGCGGGCTGCGCAATAACGAAGAAACCTGCGGTTCGTGCGGCAGGTTCGACCGGATATATTGCCGGGCAGCACACGTGTTTTTCGATTGCGGAGGGAGATGCCAGGTCCCACAACGCGGCTCGCGCACGAGCAGCGCCGGTCATATCCCGGCGTGGCCGGCGAGAAACGCCGCCTCAACATGGCCAACGCATGGCAGGAAGCGCGCGCGCTGATCTGGCGGCACCGCCGTCAGGTTGCGCTCGGCTTGCTGCTCATGATCATCAACCGGCTCGCGGCGCTCGTGCTGCCGGGCAGCTCCAAGATTCTCATTGATCGGGTGATCGGCCAGCACCAGGCTCAACTGTTGGTGCCGCTGGCCATCGCGGTGGGCATCGCCACGCTTATTCAGGCCGGCACGACGTTCGCCCTGTCACAGGTGATGAGCGTCGCCGCGCAGCGCGCCATCGCGGACATGCGCAAGGCCGTGAATCTGCACGTGCAGCGCCTGCCCGTGTCGTACTTCGACCGTACGCAATCCGGCATTCTCATCTCGCGCATCATGAATGACGCCGATGGCATCCGGAATCTCGTCGGCACGGGGCTGGTGCAGCTCAGCGGCGGCGTCGTCACGGCGATCCTCGCGCTGAGCGTGCTGTTCTGGTTGAACTGGAAGCTCACGTCCATCACGCTGCTCATTCTCATCACGTTTGCCGTGGGGATGGCACTCGCCTTCACGCGGCTGCGTCCGATCTTTCGCGAGCGCAGCGTGATCACGGCCGACGTCACCGGCCGGCTGGCGCAGTCGCTGGGCGGAATCCGCGTGGTGAAGACGTACGTGGCCGAGCGCCGCGAACAGATCGTGTTCGCCAAGGGGGTGCACCGGCTGTTTCGCAACATTGCGCGCTCCATCACCGGCGTCTCGGCCATCACGTCGTTCACGACGGTCATCGTGGGTGCGGTTGGCGTGCTGATGATCGTCGTGGGCGGCCGCGCCATTCTCGCCGGCCACATGACGCTCGGCGACTTCGTGATGTACGTGTTCTTCATTGGCCTCGTGGCGGCGCCGCTGGTGCAGATCGCGTCGATCGGCACGCAGGTGAGCGAGGCCTTTGCCGGGCTGGACCGGATTCGCGAGATCCGGATGATGCCGACCGAGGATGAAGCGGACGGACGCCACGTCACGGTAACGGATCTCGAAGGCGCGGTGACATTCGAGCACGTGGGATTCGAATACACGCCGGGCGTGCCGGTGCTCAAGGACATCTCCTTCCATGCGCCTGCCGGGTGCACCACCGCGCTGGTGGGGGCGAGCGGTTCGGGAAAGAGCACGCTGATCAGCCTCATCATGGCGTTCAATCACCCGACGGAAGGGCGCATACTGGTGGACGGCACGGACCTCGCGACGCTCAAGCTGCGCGACTATCGCGCGCACCTGGGCGTCGTGCTGCAGGACAACTTCCTGTTCGATGGCAGCATCGCGGAGAACATTGCGTTCTCCATGCCGGGCGCCTCCATGAGCGAGATCCGCGAGGCCGCGCGCCTCGCGCACTGCGATGAGTTCATTGACCGCTTCACCGAAGGCTTCGACACGGTGGTGGGTGAACGCGGCGTGCGGCTGAGCGGCGGCCAGCGGCAGCGCGTGGCGATCGCCCGGGCGCTGCTGGCCAATCCCCGCATCCTCATTCTGGACGAGGCCACCTCGAGCCTGGACAGCGAGAGCGAGGCGCTCATTCGTGATGGACTCCGGCGGCTGCGTACGGGGCGCACCACGTTCGTGATCGCGCACCGCCTGTCGACGGTCGCGAGCGCGGAGCAGATCCTGGTGCTCGATGACGGCCGGCTCGTGGAGAGCGGGACGCAATCCGAGCTGCTCGCGCTGGACGGCCGCTACCGTCAGCTCTACGACAAGCAGTACGGCGTCGAGAGCGACCGCTTCATCAACCCGGGCGAAGACTTCACACCCGAACCGGCGCTGGCCGGAGACGGTGCTCCACGGGTTCGCAGCACGCCGAACTCGTCGCTCTGAGATGCCACGACAGCAGCAGCCATATTTCGTCCTCCGCGAGTCTTCCATCCAGGGGCGCGGTGCGTTCGCGGTCCGCGAGATCCGCAGGGGCACACGCATCATCGAGTACACCGGCGAACGCATCTCGAACGCCGAGGCGGACCGGCGCTACGATGATGAGCGCATGGATCGGCACCACACCTTTCTCTTCACGGTGAACCGGCGCACGGTGATCGATGCGGCGGTGAACGGGAACGACGCGCGCTTCATCAATCACTCATGCGATCCCAACTGCGAGGCCGTAATCGAGGACGGGCGTATCTTCATTGAAGCCATCCGCACCATTCGTCCCGGCGAAGAGCTGGCCTACGACTATCAGTACGAGCGCACGGGGAGCATAGACGAGTCCGATGCATCGCGGTACGGGTGTCGGTGCGGGGCGAAGAACTGTCGGGGGACGATTCTGGCACCGGAGAAGCGCGGGAAGGGGCGCGCGAAGCGCGCTGCCCATCGGTGATTCCCTTCAAGGACTACTTCTCGGCGCAGGCGGCGGCGTACGCGGAATTCCGGCCGCGCTATCCGGATGCGCTGTTCGCGTGGCTGGCGTCCATTGCGCCGGGGCACGAGCTGGCGTGGGACTGCGCGACGGGGAGTGGGCAGTCGGCGGTGGGGCTGGCGCGACACTTCGCGCGGGTGGAGGCAACCGACGCGAGCGCCACGCAGCTCGCGAATGCGGAGGCGCATGTGCGCGTCAGCTATCGGCAGGCGCCGGCCGATGCGTCGGGGCTCGAGACCCGGTCCGTGGATGTGGTTACCGTCGCGCAGGCGTTGCACTGGCTCCCGCTCGATGCGTTTTTCGCGGAAGCAGCGCGCGTGCTGCGCCCCGGGGGCGTGATGGCCGTGTGGTGTTACGATATCGTGCGCATCGCGCCCGGCATTGACGTCATCCTCGATCGATTCGGTGAGGTGACAATGCGTGACTACTGGGCGCCGGAGCGGCGCATGGTGATGGATCACTATCGGTCCGTGCCGTTTCCCTTTGCCGAGCTGTCTGTGCCAGGGTTCGTGATGGAGCATGAGTGGACGCGCGAACATCTCATGGGATACCTGCGCACGTGGTCGGCGGTGCGGCAGTTTCTCTCGCGTGAAGGGCGCGATCCCGTGCTCGACGTCGAGCAGGAAATCGCACCCTTGTGGCCGCATGCGGACGAGTCGCGCCTGGCG
>JBOHTE010000600.1:0-12792 GCA_050733555.1 Gemmatimonadaceae bacterium
CCACGTAGGTGAGCCCTGCCGTCGCCACGACCAGAGCGGCCGCGGCGGCGCCGATCCAGGCGGCAGGGCGGCGGCGCCAGAGCGAACCGGTACCACGGCCAGCCGGCAGCGTCACGACGGGCGCTTCGATTCGCGCCGCGATCCCGTCCCACAGATTCCGTGCCGGAACGAGATCCGGAAGCGACCGGGCCTGCGTCGTGATGGCCAGCAGGTCGCCGAGGAGCGCGCCACACCGGATGCACCCGTGCGCGTGCCGCTCGACAACGGCCTGCCGTGTCGCGTCCAGCGTGCCCTCGAGATAGTCCGGGAGCATCGCGTCGAACGCGTCGCAAGAGAGAAGAGTGTCGTTCATCGTTCCAGCGCCTCACGCAAGAGAAGTCTGGCGCGGTGCAACTGCGCCTTGCTGCCACCCGAGCTGATGCCGAACATCTCGGCTATCTCCTCGTGCTTGTATCCTTCCACGTCGTGCAGTACGAAGATCTTTCGTGCCCCGGCCGGCAGCATGGCGATCGCCGCTTCCAGGTCCATCCGCTCCGCGTGCCGGGGAGCCGGGCTCGTGTCCGGCAACGCGTCCATGTCATCGTCGTAGTCGTCGCTCCCGGACGCGGCGCGTGCGCGTTCCCGCCGTGCCGCCACCCGGTCGTTCAACGCCACGTTCACCGCCAGCCGATGCAGCCAGGTGGAGAACGCACTGTCGCCGCGAAACTGCGGCAGCTTCTCCCACACGCGTACGAACACGTCCTGCGTGAGCTCATCCGCGCGCTCGCGGCTGCCAGTCATGCGCACGCAGATCGAGTACACGCGCGACAGATGCGTGCGGTACAGGCGCTCGAACGCCACCCGGTCACCCGACGCGGCCTTCGCCACGTCCGCGGAGGGTTCAGCACTACCCATGGGAGTTGTCTGTGCCACGTCGGGCATCGTTGCGAGCATTCGGTGCGTGCCTGGCTGCCGTCACGGGATGGGATAACCGAATGCGGGAAAAGGTTTGAACGAGCCGGCGGACGTGTGCGCCGGATGCATGCGCCGGATGCATGCGCCGAACGCGTGCGCCGGATGTATGCGTCGGATGCGCGCGCGGTGGTTTGGTGCTACCTTGTACCAGGCCACCGCGCAAGCGGCAGGCTGAACTTTTGTCGGCCGCGACATCGCCAGTCGCGCTCCCGCCCCAGGCCGCGCGCCGTGCGTGGTCTCTGGTCCCCTGGCGCGGAACAAGAGCCATGTCCACCTCGTACACCTACGACGCCGCCATTTCGTGCGTCGCCTTCGACTCGCTCACTGCGCGGTCGCTCCTGCAGCAGCTGAAGCCGCGGCTCAAACGCCCGGTATTCGCCGCCTGGGAGCACCGCGATGGACGCAAGGACGTGGTGTCCGACGTGCTCGAGAACGATGCGCGAGTGGTCGTCGTGCTGCACCAGCGGTTGTGGGGTGAGACGGCGTGCACGCGCGGCGATCAGGCCGCGCTGGAGACGCGCGTCGAGCGACAGGGGCCCGAGTTCCTGTTCGTGGTGTCGCTCGAGGCCGACGCCATATCACCCGTCTGGGTGGCCGATGCCGACTCCCGCATGAGTCTCGCGGACGACGGGCTGGAGCACGTGGTGGACGGGATTGCCGAGGCGGTGCGGCGCGCTGGGGGCGTGACGCAGGCCGCGACGCGGCTGATGCCGCATCTGAGCCTCGTGCGGGACGAGTTCGCGCTCACACCGGCGCACGGCGTGGCGACCGGCGCCTACAAGGCCGCGTCGGCC
The DNA here is from genome assembly GCA_050733555.1 of Gemmatimonadaceae bacterium. Taxonomy (GTDB): domain Bacteria; phylum Gemmatimonadota; class Gemmatimonadetes; order Gemmatimonadales; family Gemmatimonadaceae; genus JADGGM01. The sequence goes on from JBOHTE010000600.1 coordinate 1,749, forward strand.
GCGCAGCGGGAGTTGCGGACCCTGATCGCGGAGATCGAGCGCCGCGTGGCGGAGGCGCGTGACGTGATTCCCGGCGTGGCGCTCGACATGCGCCACACGCCCGAGCGCTGCGTGGTGCAGGCCGACGGAGTGGCGGTGAGCGCCTCCTGGCTGCACCGGGCGGCCAACGCGAGCGACGATGGCAAGCTGCTCGTGCTGGAATGGGACGGGACGGTGACGTTCCCCGGCGAGGCGGCGCGCGCGGGGCGCCATGCCACGGTGGTACGCGAGCAGGTGCTCCTGCTCGAACAGGCTGGCAGCGACTGGCACTGGCGCGCCGAGGACGCGCCGACCCGGCAGTACAGCTCGGCGGATCTTGCCGCTCTCTGCGTGCAGTTGCTGGTGCGACGGATGAACGTCGCACCAACCGCGACCGCATAACCGCTCCGCAGCCGCGCGTCACGGCGCGCCGCGCACGGGTACACCCACCAGCATCGCGATCACGTGGGGCGCCGGACTGCCGGCGCCGTGTGCGCGCGCGCCCGCCGCACCCTCTGCGTCCTCCGGGGCGCGCGCACCGTGTGCATCTCCGAATGCGGCGAGGGCGCGCAGCCATGCTTCGTCCGGCATGGGGGCGCGCGCGATTTCGCCCAGCACCGCCTCGGCGCCGACGCCGCAGGGGACGCTGACGGCGCGTCGCGCACCGGGGGCCAGCGCCGCCAGCTCCGGCCGCCGGTGCAGCGGAGCGCGCGCGGTGATGATGCTGATGCGCCGGAGCGCGCTGCGCCGCGCCGGCGCATGCAGGGTGAGCGTGGCGCCGGTGGCCAGCGCCGCGTGATGCCGCTCGATCCAGCGCTGCGCCGTCGCGATGGCGTGTTCGATCGCGTCCGGTGGCACCGTGACGGGGTCCGCGTTCGCCGGCGCCGCGGCATCGTCCCCGCCCAACTCGAGCAGCGCGTGCAAGACCACGGCCGGATCGGCCTGCAGCCCGCCGCCGTCGAGCGCGGCCAGCGGCAGCACATCGCCAGTGCCCTCGCGCAGCACGGCGAGAAGAACCGGGCGCGTTGTGCGCACGCCTGCCGCGATGCAGGACTCCGGGTCGGGAGTGGATGCAGGCAGCACGGGGCACGGTGCCGGCGGCGTCAGCAACGTATGAGCCGGTGCCGACGTGACACCCGCGCTCTCGCGCCATCGGTCCAGCACCGCCCGGATCCGCTCTCGTGTGCGGGCCGCACTCTCGTCGCTTGCCACAGCAGCCAGGCCAGGCAGGATGGTACCGGCGATGCCGGTGGCGCGACTCGCGGCGCGGAGCTTGGCCCGCACGCGCGCCTCCACGCGCAGCAATTCCTCGGACGACGCTGGAGGGGCGAGCGCGTACACGCTGGTGCACTGGTGGCTGGCGCCGATGCGGCGCGATCGGCCCACCCGCTGTTCCAGCCGGGCACCGGTCCAGGGCAGATCCAGATGGACGACGACCGAAGCATCGGACAAGTTGATCCCTTCGCTCAGCAGATCCGTTGTGAGCAGCAGATCGATGCGCTCGATGTCGCGCGGCGGGCGTGCGCCCGATGCGCGCGGCGCGAACCGCGCGAGTGCCTCGGCCCGAGTGAGCGAACCGCCGGCCACGCGCGCGCCGTGGCCCGTGAGCGCGGCGATGCCAGGCGTGTTCCGCAGCAGCCGGAACATCGCGTCGACGGTGTCCGCGAACTGGGAGAACGCCACGACCTTCTCTCCCGGGTGCCAGGCGCGAACGTCGGACAGGCGTCGCGCTCGCGTGGCGTCGGCTGTATCGCTGGCCCGAGCGCGGCGCAGGAGTTCGTGAAGCGCGGCCATGTGTGTGGCCAGCACCTCGCGAAGCGCGTGATCGTCGACCGGAGGCGCGGCAAACAGCCCGGGGAGCGTGAGCTGCACGGCGTCGTCGCCGCACTCCCAGTCGGTCAGCTCGCGGCGCGTGAGGCGGTGGCCCTGCTCCAGCGCGGCATCGAGCGCAGTGGCGCGCACGAGGCGCCGGCGCAGCGCGCCAATCAGCGCGCCGGTGCTCGATGCCCACTGCCGCACGAGACCCCAGGCGAGCAGGGCACCGCCGCTGCCACCGTCGGCGGGCGGGAGCGGCGGCGGAAGCGCGAGAATCCGGCCGAGCAGTTCCGTGTCGTCGCCCACGGCGAGCCAGCGAGGTTCGGTGGCCTGCGGGATCGCCACGCCGCGCACGTCGCTGCGTTCGCGGCGGACGATGTACTGCGCGAGCGCCTCATCGCTGAGCGTGTACGCCCGGGCGCCAAGGAAGAGCGCGATGAGCGCGGCCAGATCGCGTCGCGCGTTGTGGATGGGCGTCGCGGTGAGGAGGAGCACCGGCGCGCGGGTGGCGAGCGCGGCCAGGCGCGCGTAGCGGCGCGTGGCGGGTGTGCGCGCGTGATGGGCTTCATCCATGACGATGAAGTCGAAGGGGCCCGGTGGCGCATCGTCGCGGCCAAGCGCCGTGTAGGATATGAGGACGGCGCGGGCGAGCGTGGCGTGCAGGGCGCGCTGCCACATGTCGCGCAGTGCTGCGGGCGCCACGACCAGGGGGCACCGTGCCTCGCGCAGGAGCGCGGCGGCCACGTACGTCTTGCCCAACCCGACGTCATCGGCGAGCAACGCACCGCCGTGGCGATGCAGGAGACTGCGCAGGCGGTCAACGGCGCTCTGCTGATGCGGCTGGAGCACGACCGAGCCGACACACGCGGGGGCGTGCTCCTCGCCCAGGATGCGCCGGGCGATGTGGGCACGCGCGGCCGCGGCCGGAAGGATCAGCGGGTGCACCAGGTGAGCAGCGGTTCGGCGCGCGCGAGCGGCAGGCGATAGGCTTGGAGCGCCGCGCAGGTGAGTGTGTCGCTCGCCGGCTCATCGCCGGCGAGTGCCCGCTCCGCGATGGGAGCCAGGATGTCGCGTGCGCGCGCCCAGTCGCGTGGAATGGGGAGGAGCGCCACGGTCCAGGCGAGGTATCGTCTATAGCCGCCGCGCGCGGGCTCAGCCAGCGCATTCAACCACGCCGCGGCAACGGGTGAATTGAGGAGCGCCGCGAGCGCGGCCGCGTCGCGGGGGTCGCGGCAGGGGAGCACGTAGCAACTGTTGAGCGGCACCGTGCAGTCGCCTGGCGCGAGGACCAGCGCGCGCGGCTCACGACTCACGTCGGCCCACACGACCCGTGCACAGCCGGACGACGCGCTCGCCGTTCGGAAGAGCGACCACCAGGGCATGCGCCCGTGGCCATCGGATCGGGCGGCGAGGGTGCGGCGCCAGGGCGTGAGCCAGGCGGCGGCGCCCGGGGGCAATGCGCGAAGGGGGGCACCATCGGCGCCATGCGTCCAGAGCAGCCAACTGGTGCGTTCCGCCGCGCTCCACCGGGCTATGCCCTCGCCGCGCAACACCGGCCGCAGCAGCGAGCGTTCCACGCAGCCCGAACGTTCACCGGAGCGCACGGTGGCCAGCGTCGTGTCGCCGCGTCCCTCCCACTCGACGAGGAACGCCTCGTTGCAGCCGCTCTTCACGCCCAGGCGAGGCGCGCCGAAGGCGGACTCCGCCAGCGGAGTGCCCGCACGCGCGAGATGATCGAAGGCTTCGCGCACGACGGCGGGGAGGAGGAGCCAGGGGCTGGCCGCGTCGTCGTCCAGCGTGAGCCGGTTCGCGGCGAGTTCCCAGCGCAACGCGGAACGTGAGCGATGCAGCGTGGCGGCAATGTGCGGCACGGTCTGGTCGGGCGGGGCGGATGACACCGCGCGGGTGGCGACGAGCAGGGAAGGGTACACCGCGGCCTGGAACGCGGGCGGCGACTCGGTGAAGTCCTCAAGGGCCACGACGCGCGCCCGTTCGGCGATGAGTCTGCGAATGCCGCCGCCGGCCAGTGCGCTCCAGATCTTCATAGGGAGCAGCAGCGCGAGCGTTCCGCCATCACGAAGCAGCTCGAGCGAGCGCTCCGCGAACAGTGCCGCGAGATCCACCTGCGCGGCGAACCCCGGGCCCGCGCCGGCGATGGTGGCGCCCCGGTGCCAGGCGGCGAGTCGGAACGACGCGTAGCGCGACCGGAGCGCAGCACGGGTGTGTGGCGGGATGCGATGCAGCCGCACCCACGGTGGATTGCCGATGATCACGTCAAAACCGCCGCGTTCGGCGACATCGGGAAAGTGGGTGACCCACGCGAAGGGGAGCGCCCCGCCATTCGCGAGTGCGCGTCGTGCGGCGGCGAGCGTTCGCGCGCGGGTTCGTTCCGCCTCGAGCTGGTCACGTTCGGCGGCCGTGACGCGCGGGCGCTCGCCGAACAGGTCGCGTGAGCGCAGCGCCGAGAGCAGATCGCGGCGGCGCGCGGTGGCGCACTCGCGCTGATAGTCGAGATGGGCGAGCGCCATGCCGCGCTCGGCGCGGTCGAGCTGGCACCGCACGGCGTGCTTGCGCGTGCCGGTGGCGCGGGCGTACCGCGCGCGCAGGCGTTCGATTGCGGCGCCCGAGCGCGAGAGCACGACACCGGTGAACGCGTCGCCCGCGAGCGAGTCCCCCACGCGCACGTTGCGATCGAGATTCGGCAGCGGCGTGATGGCGAGCGGATCGGTCTCGTCGCTCTCGATGATGACGGAGAGCCAGAGGCGCAGCTCGCAGAGCCAGATGGCCATGGGATTCACGTCCACACCGAAAATGCTGCGCGTGAGCAGCTCGCGCCGGATCACCGCGAGGCGACGCGTGTCCCCGGTGGTGACGCGGAGCGCGGCGAGCGTTTCCAGCGCGTGGACGAGGAACGCCCCGCTGCCGCACGCGGGATCGAGTATGCGCAGTGCGGCAATGCGTTCGTGCAGGAGCGCGGACCCGTCGCCGTTGCAGCGTTCGCCGCGCAGCGCGGCTTCCACGATGGCGGCGCTCGGGGCGTGGCGAGCGAGGGCGTGCACGAGCGCCGAGCGGGTGACGTGGGCCACGAGCGGTTGCGGCGTGTAGAATGCGCCGCTCGCGCGGCGTTCCTGCGCGCCCATCAGCGACTCGAACGCCTTGCCGAGCATCTCCGGGTCAATGGCGGCTTCGGACCAGCCGGCGCCATCCTCGCGCGCCGTGAAGCGATAGCGCGTGAGCAGGTCACTGAAGACGAGACCGAGCGCGTCGTCGGGGAAGTCCACGTGACGATGCCGCCGCTCGAGCGGCGTGCGGGCGAAGAGACCGCCGTTCAGGAACGGAATGCGCCCGAACGCACGCGCGACGCGGGCACGCGACCGCATGGGCGTGTTGAGCGTGCCGAACAGGAGCGGCTGCAACGCACGGGCGTGGAAGCGGCCGCCGTGTTCCATGCAGTGCGCGAACGTCGCGGAGAGAAAGCGCGGGTCGCCATTCAGCCATCCCCGCGATTCCAGAAAGGAGAGAAAGAGCAGGCGCGACACGTTGAGCAGGGCGAGCTCGCTGCGCGTGCGGTCCGTAGCGCGTCCGGTGGATCGCCGCGCCAGCTCTCCCACCACGCGTTCGAGCGCGCGGTAGAATCGTCGCGTGATCGCTTCGCGTCCGAGGATGTCGAGCCAGGAGGCGTGTGCCAGCAGATCGGGTTCCGCCGCCGAACCCGCGAGTGCGTTGAAGGTTTCCGCATCACTCGGCAGGACGCGAGTACGATCGAGCAGCAGCGCCGCCACGCGCGCACCGTGGCCGTTGCCGGTCCACGTGGCGATGGCGAGCCCCGGTGCGTCGTGCTGCGCCGCGACGAGGAGCCAGAGGAGCTGTGGTGCGCGCGACGTGAGGCGGCGGGCAATCGTGCTGACGGTTTCGCGGAGCGGAGCGCTTCCGTCACACTGCACGACGAGCGCGCGCAGCGCGCCAGGCCCGCTCAGGACGCTGGCGTGGCCGATGGACTGCCCGTCCAGCCCGAGCGCGCCGCGCAGCTCCGCGTGGAGCGGGAGCGCGGGCGGTGTGAAGCCGATGTCGGCGGCCAGCGCCGAGAGAGCCGGGAGCGTGGTGGCCGCCGCGAGCACGGCGGCGGCGGAGTCGAGTGATCGCACGCAGCGATCGTATCACGCAGCGCGTCGTGCACCGGTATCGTGTTCTTGCGCGCAGGAGCAATTGATTCCTGCATCAGGGTGTAGTGCGCTTCGGCCAACGTGAATTGCACGACCGCGAAGGCAGAGGTCACGATCACATCGTCGACTCCCTGCGTCGTACAGACGAAGCGGAAGCGTCCGTCGTCAGTGCGCCGTTGAGGTCGCGCCCGCGGCCGCCGCGTTCATGTCGCGCGTGTCCACGTAGAAATTGGGATCCACGCCGAACGCCGCCGCGCTCGCGAGATGCACCTGCATTGTCTTCCACGCGGTGGTGGGGCGAATGAGCGCGTAGGCCGAATCGCCGACCGTGACGCGCACCGGCATGGCGAAGCCGGGAACCACGTTGGCCCAGCGATACGCGAGCGAGCTGCCGCTCAGCTTGTACTGCAGCTCGGGCACCCTGGTCGTGGTGAGATACTGCTGGAACACCTTGCTCAGGTCCAGCCCCGTTTGCGCGCTGATGTAGTGCTCGATCTGCGCGCTCGTCACGGTCTGGTGCCAGAAGGTGCGATTGAGGCCGCGCAGCACGCCGCGCCACTTCGCGTCGTCGTTCACGAGCTGGCGAATGGTGTGCAGCATGTTGCCGCCCTTGTAATACATGTCGCCCGAGCCTTCGTCGTTCACGCCATAGGTGCCAATGATGGGCGCGTCGTTCCGGATGGCGCGGCGCGTCCCGATCACGTATGCCGCACCCGCCGCCTTGCCGTCCTGGCACTCCGTGTAGAGGTTCTCGGCGTAGTTGGCGAAGCTCTCGTGGATCCACATGTCCGCCTGGTCCTTCATCGTGATGTTGTTGCCGAACCACTCGTGCGCGCTCTCGTGCACGATGATGAAGTCCCACTTGAGCCCCCAGCCGGTGTGTGAAAGATCCCGACCGAGATAGCCGTTCTCGTAGTGATTGCCGTACGTGACGCCGCTCTGGTGCTCCATGCCGAGGTAGGGTGCCTCGATGAGCTTGTAGCCGTCCCGGTACCACGGATACGGACCGAACCAGTGCTCGAAGCACTGCATCATGGAGTGCGCCTGCTGGAACTGCACCTTCGCCGTGTCGAGGTGATAGGCCAGCGGCCAGAAGTCCATGGTGAGCGGACCCGCTTCGCCCTGATACGTCTCGGAGAAATGCGCGTAGCGCCCCGCGTTCACTTCCACGTCGTAGTTGTTGATCGGATCATTCACGAACCACTCGTACGTGGTGGTGCCGTCGGTGTTGCGCGCCGTGCTGCGCAGCCGCCCGTTGGACACGTCCTGCAGCGAGTCGGGGACGGTGATCGCGATGCGCTGGCTGTCCGGCTCGTCGGCGAGGTAGTCCTTGTTGGGCCACCACACGCTGGCGCCGATTCCCTCGTTGGACGACGCGATCCACTGATGGCCCAGGCTGTCCTGCCTCCAGGTGAAGCCGCCATCCCAGGGCGGATTCGTGGCGACGCGGGGCTGCCCATGGTAGTAGACGTCGATCGTGTTGTGTGCGCCCATGCGCTGTGGCGCCACGAGCGTCACGAAAAACGCGTTGCCGTCGCGGCGGAACGTCAGGGGGTGTCCCTGCTGCACCATGCTGTCCACCACGAGCGGCAGCTGCAGGTCGATCTGCATGACGCGCGCGGGGCGCTTCACCAGGTAGGTGATGCCATTCCACCCCGCGATGCTGCTGTCGGCGGGCATCACGGACACGTGCAGATCGTAGAACGTGACGTCCCACCAGGCGCGCTGCGGCGTGTCGGAGCCGCGCAGCGTGTCGGCGTGGGTGAAGGTACGCTGGGGGCGCTGCGCGTTCGTGGCGGCGAGCGGCAGGGCCAGCATGCAGGCAAGCAGAAGCAGACGACGCATGGGACGGTGGCGGAGGGCGTGAGAGTTGGAGCGACCAGACGAAGTTAGAGCCACGCCCGAACGACGCCAATGCCTGTGATCGGGGCAGACGTCCCGCTGCCCTATCCGCGTGGCCGCACCGCGACTGCTTCTGCCGCCTCCAGCACCTCGCCGATCCGCGGCCTGTCCGTAAACCAGAGCGTCGGGCCGGCCCCGACGCTCACCGCGTTGGACCCGTCCTCGGTGCCCACGGCGAGTCCCTTGTACACCACGAGAATGAGCTGCGTGAGTCCTGCCGCGGCGACCTTGCGTAGCTTGCGCTCGAGATAGTCCGGGGTCCAGAAGCCGACAATCTCAACGAGCGCCTCGCGCCCGTCGCGGTGACGCAGGGTGAAGTCCGGGAGGAAGAGTTCGCCCCCGCTCGCGAGCGGTGTGACCTCACGTGACAGCGTCCAGTCGGCGTGCCCCGAGCGCATGCGCGCCGAGAAGTCGCGCGCCAGCGCACGCTCCCAGCCCGAGTCGTAGGCCGCGCGACGTGCTCGCACCGCCAGCCCGGTGTGCGCATCGAGATGATAGTTCACGCTCGCGCCATTGTGCACGACCTGCGCATCCAGCCGCCAGCCTGGTGCGCGCACGAGCGCAGGCACCACGCGCGCGAATCGCACACCGTAGCGCTGCACGCGCACGATGTATGGCGACGCCGGACCTGTGAGTTCCACGCGATAGCGGCGGCCATCCCGTTCGATGCGATACATGAGCCGGGCCAGCTTCACCGCGCGAAAGATGCCGCGCCACCCCCCGCGAGCGGTGACGGTGGCCTCGGTGGCATCGAGCAGTACGCCGCGCGCCAGCTCCAGGTTGTAGCGGTTGAGCAGCTCCTTTCCATCCAGCTCCGGAGCCTGCATCAGAATCGTGGCGTGCGGCGCGTCCGCGAAGAGCATCCGCTCCACCTTGGCGGCCGCGACGCCGAGCGCGTTGCCCGCGAGCTCGTAGGGCAGGGTGCGATCCCCGGGTACCGGCGGCCAGTGCAGGCCGCGCGCCGCAAAGACCGCATCCCGGATCGCAGCGGATTGGCCGGCGCCCGGCGGAGGGCGAAAGTCGCACAGATCCAGCAGCGTCTGCGAGATGCCGGCCAGACGCTGCGCGTCGCGCACCCGGCGCTCCTGCCGCCGCAACGCCTCGGTCACTGCGCGACGCGGCCGTCCCTGGAGCCGGCGCACCAGGCGGCAGAGCCGGTCGAGAAACGGGATCACGCCGCTCGTGTCGTGCAGCAGGGTCACGCGAAGGTCGGCGCCGTCAACGTGCACGAACGGCGACACCTGTGATCGGTGCAACATCAGCTCGCGCTCGTGTCAGAGGCCACGGCGCGCTCCCGCGTCAGATGCCAACGCTCGTTCCCGCGTCAGATGCCAAAGCCGATCTGCTCCGCATTGCGCTCGCGAATGCCGGCGCCGCGCTTCTGCGAGGCGAAGAACTCGTGCGTCCCCGCGGCGACGAGCTCGTACAGCGACGCCACGGCGTCCCCCTGCCGCCGCAGGATTCGTCCCAGCCGCTGCGCATGCTGGCGCCGCCCGCCGCGCGTGCTGTCGCTCAGGACAATGCCCACCTTGGCGGCTGGGACGTCCCACCCCTCATCCAGCACGCGTACGCTCACCACCGCGCGAATGCTTCCCGCCTGAATGCGTTGCAACAACGCGCGCCGTTCGGACGCGGGCGTGTTCGCGCCGATGACCGGAATGGCGAACTCGCGCGCGACCAGCTCCGCCGCGTCGCTGGTGCCCACGAAGATGATGGCCCGCTCCGCGGGATACAGGCGGAGGATGCGGCCTGTCTCACGGAGCTTGTTGCGTGACGCGGCCACGAGCCGCTCGCGGTCCAGATACGCGCGAAAGGCCAGACGCGCGCTGGGCGAGCGGCGTGTCTCCGCCATGAACACACGCCAGGCGTCGGCTGGCTCCGGAAATCGCTCCGCGTAGCGCTGCGCGCTCACGAACGACTCGTACGTTACGGTGAGCGCGTCGTAGCGGCCGCGCTCGTCATCGGCGAGACGCACGAAGCGGCGCTCGACGGCAAAGCGGGCCAGCTCACGGTCCGACATCTCGCCAATAGTGCGACGATACACGATGGGACCAACGAGCTGCCGCAACACGTCATCCCGTCCGTCAGGATACGTCGCCGTGAGGCCAAGCCGCCGCGAAGCGGGCGCGATGCGCAGAGCATCGTGGCGACCCGATCCGGCACCGTCCGCGGCGTCGGCAAGGTGGTGCACCTCGTCGAGCACCAGCAGGTCGAAGCGCGCCCCATAGCGCTCGAGCAGAGTGAACGCCGAATGGTAGGTCGTGACCGTCACGGGGCGCACATCCTTCTCGTCAGAGTAGAACACGCCTACGCGCGCCGCGCCGAACGCATCGGCGAGCTGATCGAACCACTGTGTCACGAGCGCACGTGTGGGCACGATGACGCAGGCACCGCGCGGCGATTCGCGAATGGCGAGCAGGGCGACCAGGGTCTTTCCCGCACCGGTGGGCAGCACCACGCTGCCGCGGCAGTCACCCGCCATCCACCGGAGGAGCGCGTCGCGCTGGTACTCGCGTGGCTCGCGCGTATCGAAGAACGGTGCGGCTGGCGGATCCGCATCTGCGTCGCGTTCGCGAACGCCATGTTCCAGCGCCCAGTCGCGCAACTCGGGCAGCCGGTGCCCCGACGCCACGTATGCATCGATCCGCGGATCGAATCGCATCCACGCCGGTGCGTCAGGCTCGGCCACGTGACGCAGGACTGCCAGGCCTTGCTGGTAGTGGAATTCGGGCTCGGGGCGCGCCGGCTCAGTCATGACCGAAAGATCATGCGGTCGGAGGGTCTGGGTAAAGCGCACTGGCGAATGCCTGCTGTCCCCGTCAGTCGCCCATTCCAGAAAAGGAACAACCCCCGAATACCTGTCGGCACAGGTACCGGGGGCGTCCCCCACTCGGAGGAAAGCGAAGCCTCTTCGGCTTCATCCATTGGACGACGGAAGGGGGGAAAAGGTTTCCAAGCCGGTGAAGCGTCCTCTCCCTTCCGCCCTCCCCTTGGGAATCGGCAATCTGCCTCTCCCGGCCACCCCGCCCTCGGGAATCGGCAAACGGGAATGGGGAATCGTGGGAAGGGGGAATCAACACGATCGGGAATCGGCAATCGGGAATGGGGAATTGTGGAAATGGGGAATGGGGAGGCCGATTCCCTAT
>JBOHTE010000601.1:0-5338 GCA_050733555.1 Gemmatimonadaceae bacterium
GCTGGTGTCCACCAGTCGGTGAGATTCCCCGCGGCGTCGAAGTGACGGCCTTCGTCGTCGAAGCCGTGCGTCATCTCGTGGCCCGCCCAGCTTCCGCCCAGCGAGCCGTAGTTCGCGCCGTCATCCGCGTTCGGATCGAACGTCTGTGGCACCAGCGCGCCCGCGGGGAACACCATCTCGTTCTTGGTGGGATCGTAGTAGGCGTTCACCGTCGGCACCGTCATGTCCCATTCGGTCCGGTCCACGGGCTGCCCCGGACGGTTCACGACGCGGTTCCACTCGAAGCGATCGGCGTTCACGAGATTGAGCACAAACGGTCCGTCGGCAACCTGGAGCTTCGAGTAGTCGCGCCACTTGTCCGGATAGCCCACCTTCTCGTTCATCTTGGCCAGCTTGTCGAGCGCGTGCGCGCGCGTGGAGTCCGACATCCACGCGAGCTTGAGCAGCCGCTCCTTGAACGCGGCGCGGATGTTGTCGATCACGGCCCTGGCTTTCGTCTTGGCTTCGGGCGGAAACGTCCGGGCGACGTATGCCTGTCCCAGCGCCTCGCCGATCTCGCCATCGGTCACGCGGAGGCACCGCTTCCAGCGCGGCAGCATCTCCTTGGCGCCCGTGAAGCGCGACGTGAACGCGAAGCTCTCGTTCACGAACGGTGTGCTGAGCCAGGGCGCGGCGTTGCTCAGCGTGTGATAGCGCAGGTACGCGCGCCAGTCCTCGAGCGGGCGGCCAGCGAGCAGCTCGCTCACCTTCTTCATGAACGCGGGCTCGCTCACGTTGAGCGTCGTGATCGGATTCGTGACGCCCACATCATGGAAGTACGCGGCCCATTCCATGCCCGGTGTCATGGTGGCAAGCCGGCTCAGCGGCATGGGATGATCGGTGGCCTTGGGCTCGCGGCGCGCCACGCGCGGCAGTTCCGCCTTCGCCATTTGGGTCTCGAGCGACAGGACACGCCGGGCGTCGAGCACCGCGCGCGCAGAATCCTCTCCCGCGAGCGTGAACATCTTCGTCACGTGCGCGACGTACGCCTTGCGCGTGGAGTCCGACGACTTCGACGGATTCAGATAGTAATCGCGGTCGGGCAGTCCGAGCCGCGCGCGATCGACGTCCGCGATGTAGTGCTCGGCATCGTGAGCGTTCACGCCAGGGTAATAGCCGAAGATGGCACTCACGCCGGACACCTGCAGGCGCGCGGCCATGGGAATGAGCATGGCGCGCTGCGTGATGGAATCGATCGCCGCGAGCGTCGGCGCGACCGGGCTCAGGCCCGCCGAATCCGCTCCGGTGGAATCCATGCAGCTCGCGTAGAATGTCCCGAGCTTGTGCTCCGTACTCGTGTCAGGAAGCGACGCGCGCTTCGCCATGGCGTCATCGAGTACCGAGCGCACGACGAGCTCGTTGCGATCGGCCATGTCCTTGAACACGCCCGATGATGAATACGCCGCGGGGATGGTGTCGGACTTGAGCCAGGCGCCATTGGCGTACTGGAAGAAGTCGGTGCACGCCTTTGCCGTGGTGTCCATGTAGGAGACATCCACGACCTTGAGTGGTGGGAGGCTGTCGCCGTGCGCGGCGGTGGCGTTCGACCCGGCAGCCTTGGAGTCGTGCGACGCGGTGCACGCCGAGCACAGGGCGAGAAACGCGGTCGCGGAGGAGAGGCGGACGGCGGGAGAAAGTCGGGACATGGGGGAGGGGACTCAGGGTGATGAATCAGACTGAACGGAAAGTCTACTGCCGGTCCAGCCTTTCGCCAGACCAAATTCCAAACGCCGGGCGCACTTCCGCCATGCCAGCCCAATGCTGCATCGTTCAGGGATCGTGACACAAGACATTCACATCGCGCTGCTGCGCGGCATCAACGTCGGCAAGGCGAAACGGATCGCGATGGGCGACCTGCGCGCGCTCATCGAACATCTCGGCTATAGCGACGTGAGCACGCTGCTCAGCAGTGGCAACGTGGTATTCAGCGGTACCGTTGGCGCCAGCGCCGCCGCGGGCGCGCGAATCGAGAAGGCGATGGCGGCGCGACTGCACGTCATCGCGCGCGTCACGGTGATCAGCGCCGCGGAACTGGACACGATCATCAGCGAGAATCCGCTGATCGGCACCGCCACCAATCCGTCGCGCTACATGGTGAGCGTACTCGCGAATCCGGCTCACCGGCGCCGGCTCGCGCCGCTGATGAAGCGGGACTGGCGGCCCGAGGCGTTCGCGGTGGGCGCGCGCGTGGCGTACCTCTGGTGTCCCGATGGGATCCTTGCCAGTCGCCTGCATGTGGCCGTTGCCCGCGCACTGGGCGATGGTGTGACCGGACGCAACTGGGCCACCATGACGAAGCTGCACGCGCTCGTGCAGGACCTGCGCTGATCAGCGCGCGCCCGGTTCGTGCGTGAGGCGGTAGATCATGAGCGCGGCACGTTCGGTCTGCATGGGCAGCGATTCGAGGTTCACGCGCTCGCGCGGCGTGTGCGCGCCCGAGCCCGACGCGCCGAGCCCGTCCATGCCCGCCACGAACGGCGCGACGAATGACACGTCGCCCGCACCGCGCCTGCCGGGATCGAGCGCCTGCACGGGGCCATAGCCGAGCGCACGGCTCACGGAATCGTAGACGGCAAGCAGCCGGTAGTTGGCCGGTGTGGGCGACATGGCCGGGTATTCGTCCGAAAAGGTGATGTCCGCGGAGGTCCCGGGGAGATGGTGCGCGACGACATCACGCATCACGTTTCGCGCGCTGTCCTTCTGCGCTTCGGTAATGAATCGCAGGTCGCCGGGCACGGTGACGGTGCTGGGCACGATGTTCAGCTTGCCGCTGGCGGTACCGCTGGTGTGCAGGGTGTCATAGGAAACGTTCGCGCCACCGACGATCACACCCGGGCTGAAGGTGAGATACTTCTGGCCGGCGAGCCGTGTGCGGAAGCCGTCCAGAATGCGCGCCGCTTCGAAGATCGCGCCGTAGCCGGTGCCTTCGTCGAAAATGCCGCCGGAGTGTGCGGCGTGGCCGGTCACCTGGAGCAGCCATCCGCTGGCGCCGCGCCGGGCGACAGTGGCGTTGTCCCTGCTGCCGCCCTCGAACGCGAGCGCCACATCGCTGCGCTTGCCGGCGTCAATCAGGTCGCCGCGCGAGATGCTGAGCGGGCTGCCCGCGGCTTCCTCATCGCCGCTGAACGCCACGATGATGTTGGTGCCGTCGAGTGCGCCCACATCCTTGAGCGCCCGGAGCGCGCCGATGATGATGACATCGCCCCCCTTCATGTCGCTCGAGCCGGCGCCCTTGGCGGTAGCCGAGTCGATGCGCACCCATTGCTGCCCCTCGCCCTCGAACACCGTGTCGAGATGGCCGATGAGGAGCACGCGCTTGCCACTGCCGCCACTGCGCTCGGCGAACAGGTGGCCGGCGCGGTGCATGGACGCCGGCATGTCGATCCAGCGCGTCTGGAAGCCGAGCGACGACAGCTCATCCGCGAACACCTTGCCCACGGCGCGCACGCCGTCGGGGTTCATCGTTCCGCTGTTGATATCCACCGCGCGCTGCAGCAGTGCGATCTGGTCGTCCTGATGCGTGCGGACGTCGTCGCGGATGCGCAGTTCCACCGCTGAGAGCGGCGGACTCGGCGCGGCACTCGCTGCAGGGGAAGGGGCCGTGGTGGGCCTCGTGGCGGCCGGCGGCCGGCAGGACGCGAGGGCGAGGGGAAGGACAAGGGGAAGGAAGATGGGCTTCATGCGGGAGGGGGAGGAAATGTGGTCGAGGAGAAATGTGGTCGAGGAATACTTCGGGAATGGGCAAACGGGAATGGGGAATCGGAGAGGCACTCCGCCCCCCGCCGCCCCACCCCAATTTCATCAGAAACGGGGAATGATCCTCACCGCCACCGCCCCGCCCTTTGGAATGGGCAAACGGGAACCGGGAGGTGGAGTCCCATGCCCCATAACATTGGGGTGGGGCGGCGGGGGGCGGAATGCCTCCTCGATTCCCAATTCCCGTTTGCCCATTCCCGCGTCGTGCTCATTGACACAGCCTGCGCTCCCTCCAACCTTTGCCCCCTGTCCGAGCCGGTGCCGTCATGCCCGCTGTTCATTCCCCCCGGAGGCGTTCCACGTCCCAGCGCGATTCCGTCCAGCCACGTCGTGCGCGCAAGCAGGGTGCGCTCCAGCGACGCCAGTCCTCTCTGCTGCGGCTCAGTGCGTCCATTGCCTCCGCGCAGAGCGAGGCTGAAGTATGCAGCGCCGTCGTGGACGGACTGCACGACGAAGCGCTCGGCTACGATTTTCTCGGCGTCTTTCTGCGCGACGCCGATACCCGCGAGCGCGTGCTCAGCGCGTCTGTGGGCTGGGCCGACATTCCGCCCGGCATGCGGATTCCTCCCGGGCGCGGGCTGAGCGCGCGACCGCTCGTGGACGGGGAGTTGCGCTACACGCCGGACGTCACGCGGGAGCCGGCCTACGTGCCGGGTCTCTCCAGTGGATCGGAGCTCGATGTGCCGGTGCGCGCCGGCGGCGATGTGCTGGGCGTGATCGTGGTGGAAAGCCGCGAACCCAACGCATTCGGCCCCGAAGACCAGGAGATTCTCACTGCGGCCGCGCAGCACGCGGGCATCGCGCTGGCGCGCATTCGGCTGCTGGATGAGCAGCGGACGCTGCTGCAGGAGGAACGCCGCCGCGCCGATGAGCGTGAAGCACTGCTCGACACGATTGCCGATCTCTCCTCGGAGCTGGAGCTCTCGCGACTGCTCGAGGCGGTGCTCAGCCGGGCGGTGACATTGCTCGGCGCCGCGGGTGGCGAGCTGGCCACGTACGACGAGCGGAGCGGCGAGCTGGTCATCGCCGCGAACCACAACATGGTGGAGGATTCACGCGGAACGCATTTGCGTGTAGGCGAGGGCGCGATGGGGCTCGTCGTGAGCACGGGCGAGCAGTTGATCATCCCGGACTACCAGAGCTGGGCCGGCCGCGCGCCGCAGTACGCCCGCATTGATGCGCGCGCGGTGGTCGTGGCTCCGCTGCTCATCGGACGCCGCGCGGTGGGTGCGATCAACGTCTGGCACGAAGACCCGGCGCGCAGCTTCAGCGAGGCCGACCGCCGGCTGCTCAACCTGTTCGGACAGCAGGCCGCGGTCGCGCTGGAGAACGCGCACCTGTTCACGGCCGGCCAGCGCGAGCGCCAGTACTTCGAAGTGCTGGTGCGCAACAGCCCCGTGGCGATCGTCGTGCTGGACTTTCATCACCACGTGATCTCCTGCAATCCCGCGTTCGAGCGACTGTACGGTTACGCACAGGATGAAGTCGTTGGCCAGGACCTGGACGATCTCATCACGACGGCCGAGAACAGGCAGGAAGCGGT
>JBOHTE010000602.1:0-2139 GCA_050733555.1 Gemmatimonadaceae bacterium
CACGTACGCGTCCGTGCGCGTCCGGTCTTCGGCGGGCACACCGCCGGTGGCACCGGCCAGTTGCGGGTCCTGCTCGTCGCGCGAGAGACTGGATCGCGTCGCGAAGGCGTCGAGGCTCCATGGTCCCTTGGCCCAACCCAGTCGGCCCATGAGCGCGAGTTCGTCTCCGCCGCCAATGTTCGAATTGCTCGCGGTGCCCCATTGCTTGCCGCCGAGCTGGAAGGCCAGCCCGTTGCCATAGCGCTTGCCGTAGAATGCGCGATACAGATTCGTACCCTGGTCGCCGGTTTCCACGTCGATGCGGGTGCTGGTCGTCGTGCGGCGAACGGACCAACTGCGCAGGTACACGCGGAGTTCATCGGCGCCGCGCTCCACGGAGACGTCCTCGAGCGACCAGAGCTGCGCCTCGGACAGGTCCAGCACGCCCCCGGCGCGCTGATCCAGCGGCTCCAGCTCCACGCCATCGAGAAAGACGCGAACCCGGCCGGGATCACCCAGGTACGCCGCGTACTGCGGCGACGCGAGCCAGCCCGAGCGAAAGACCGTGACGCCCGGAATCGTGGAGAGCAGGTCGAGGAGGTTGTCGGCGCCGGAGGAGAAGATCGAGTCGCGATCCCAGTGATACTGGCTGCCCACACCCAGCAGCAGCGGACGCTCCGCGTGCGCCAGCGGAGCCTTGATCGTGTCCTTGGGAACCTTGGTCGTGTCCCTGGTGGTATCCGACGGCAGCGGCACCGCCGGATGCCGCGTCGTGTCAGCCCCCGCGCGGGAGGTGTCATGCGGCACGCGGGTGGTGTCGCGCGGCACGTGGGTGGTGTCGCGCGCGGGTTGCTGGGCCTGCGCGAGCGCGGGTGTCAGGAGTGCCATCGCCGCGATCAGTCGCCACCCACGCCCCGGACCGCGCATCCGGACGTTCAGCTCGCCCTCCCTCGCGCAAATTCCACGAACGTGCCAACGGGCACGCCGGTGGGACCCTTGGGGAGATAGCCGAGATCCTTCTCGCTATACGCCGTACCCGCAATATCCATGTGAACCCATGGAAAATTCCCGGCGAACTCCCTGAGGAAGATGGCCGCGGTACTCGCACCGGCGGCGCGGCCGCCGGAGTTCTTGATGTCCGCGACATCACTCTTCATCTGCTCACGATAGTCGTCGAAGAGCGGCAGGTGCCAGCCGCGCTCACCGGCGCGCGTCCCCGCATCGAGCACTTCCCGCACCAGCGCGTCGTCATTCCCGAACACCCCCGACGCGACATGACCGAGTGCCACGACGCAGGCGCCGGTGAGCGTCGCCGCATCGATCACGGCCGCGGGCGTGAAGCGCCGCGCGTACGAGAGCACGTCAGCCAGCACGAGCCGCCCTTCCGCGTCCGTGTTGATGATCTCGATGAACGTGCCTTGGTGACTCTGCACGACATCGCCGGGATTCACGGCGGTGCCCGATGGCATGTTGGTGGTACTGCCAACGAGACCCACCGCATTGAGCGGCAGATCGAGCCGCGCGATGGCTTCCAGTGCTCCGAGCACGGCCGCCGCGCCGCACATGTCGAACTTCATGTCCTCCATGCCGCTCGCCGGCTTGATGGAAATGCCACCAGAGTCGAAGCAGAGCCCCTTCCCCACGAACACGATGGGCTTCGCGTCCGGCGCGCCATGACGATACTCGAGCGCGATGAGCTTGGGATCCTGCGGCGTGCCCTGCGCGACCGAGAGGAAGGAGCCCATCTTCTCACGCTGCATCTCGGCGCGGCCGAGCACCGTGACCGTCATGCCGTGTCGCTCCGCGATCGCGCGCGCGGTGCTGGCGAGATACTCCGGCGTACAGAGATTGCCGGGCATCATGGCGAGCCGCCGCGCAAGCGCCATCCCCTCGCCAATGGCGAGACCGCGCGCGATGCCGGCCGTCGCCGTATGTTCGTCGCTGCTGAGCAGCACGACGCTCTCGAGCGCGGTGTTCCGGTCGTCAGTGGTTGATGGTGTCCTGAGTTCGGTGTATTCCCACGCGCCAGTGGTGAGGCCCAGCGTCACGGCTTCCGCGGCGTTGTCACCAGCCGCGCCGGACCACCAGGCCAGCGCCGGCGTGCCGAGGGTGCGCGCCTGACGCGCCGCCAGACTGGCCGCCCGGCCCAGTGCGACAGGG
>JBOHTE010000603.1:0-1117 GCA_050733555.1 Gemmatimonadaceae bacterium
TCAACCACGCGGTGATCTCGGCGCCATGCCCCTTGTCCATGCGCCGCGCGCGTTCGTGCCAGGGCAGCTCCCCGTCAGAGCCGCGCAGTCGGCGCCATTTGGCGTTGCCGGCGGTGCGACCGTCCCAGAAGCACTCGATACGCTCCTTGGGAAATGCCCGCGATCCGTTCGCCAGGTAGTGCACAACCGCAGTTGACCCATCGGCGAAGGCGAGAGACAGGTGGGCAATGTCATTCACCGCGCGGCCCTGGCGATCGCGGGCTGATGTGACCTGAACGTCAGTGATCGGCGATCCGGCGAGATAGCGCGCGAGATCAATGAAATGACATCCCTCGCCGACTATCCGGCCGCCTCCCTGCTCCGCATCGCGCGTCCAGTGATCAGAAGGAATGGCTCCGGCGTTCACGGTGATGACCATGGCGAGCGGGCCGGCACGCCCCGCCAGCTTTTTTCGCAATTCGACGGTGAGCGGCGCGAAGCGACGATTGAATCCCACCATGAGCAGCCGCCCGCTTCGCTCCACATCGCCCGCGATCTCATCCAGCTCCTCGCAGCGCAGCGCCAGCGGCTTCTCCACGAATACGTTCTTCCCGGCCCGCAGTGCACGCAACGCGAGCGATGCGTGCGAGTCGTGACGCGTGAGCACGAACACCGTGGTGATCTCATCATTCGCGAAGATCGTGTCGAGATCCGTTGTCACGTGCTCGAAACCGAACTTCTCGCCCGCTATCGTGCCGCTCGCGCCGGCGGAGGAAGCAATGGTGTGCAGCCGCACGCCGCTCGAGCGGAGCGCGGGGAGCAGCGTGCGCACTGCGAAGTTGCCGGCGCCAATGACCGCGACGGCCGGGCGCGCCCCGAGCGCTCCGGACGCGACTGGCTCGGCGGACGCAGGCCCCACGGCCGATGCCGCCGCACGCGCAATGGTGCGCGATTCGCGCGACGGCACGGCGCCGGCGCGATCCGGATATGTCAGGATCACGCCCAGACTCGGCGCGGAGCCGCTGATCACATCGTACGCCTCCGGCGCCCGCTCGATCGGGAAGCGATGCGAGATGAGCGAACTGACATCCAGTTTCCCTTCCGCCATCAGCGCGAGCACGGCCGCGAAGTTGCGCTG
>JBOHTE010000604.1:0-1342 GCA_050733555.1 Gemmatimonadaceae bacterium
CCTCTGCGTGATCTCTGCGTCTCTGCGTTGAGGCCGGTAATCCAAAATGGAAAGGGGCCAAGTGATCAAAGAGATCTTCCTCGACCCGTCGCGCTGCATCGGCTGCCGGTCGTGCGAGGCCGCCTGCCGGGAGTGTGACTCGCACAAGGGCGAGAGCATGATCATGGTGGACCTCGTGGACCGCGCGTGGAGCGTGGCCACCCAGCCCACGCTGTGCATGCACTGCGAGGACCCGGTGGCGCCCTGCGCGCAGGTCTGTCCCGCGCTCGCGATTCTCATCACGCCGGACGGTGTGGTGCAGCAGGCGGACCCGTCGCGCTGCATCGGGTGCCGGAATTGCGTGTACGCGTGTCCGTTCGGCGTACCCAAGTTCGACGTGGAAGCGCGGCTCATGAAGAAGTGCAATCTGTGCTACGACCGCACGAGCCAGGATCTCAAGCCGTGGTGCGCGCAGGCGTGTCCCACGCAGGCCATCTGGTACGGCGACTACGAGGAATTCGTGAATGAGCGCCAGGGGCGAGCGGTGAACGTGACGAGCTTCGGCGAGCAGACGGTGCGGACCAAGGTCTATCATGTCCTGCCTGACGGAACGGCGCGACTGGACGTGGCGGCGCTGCTGCGTGACCAGAGCGCGCCCGCGTCGGAAACGACCGGATCGGGCGAGGAGGTGTGGGTGCTGTGAGTGATCACGATCGTGAAGCGCTGAGCAACCGTACGCGCGCCGATCGCTGGCACGCGGAGTTTCCCTTCGAGTGGGACGCCGATGACCTGGTGTCACGCCGCCAGCTCCTGCGCTGGTCCGTATGGGCATCGGGCGCGCTGTTCGCCAGCACCGGTGTGCTGGCGTTGCTGGGCTATTCGCGTGATCGCACGCGCGGCTCGCTCCACGCAATCGTCAAGGCGTCGGACGTGGCCGTTGGAGACGTGCACTACTTCTCGTATCCCGGCCCGGATGATCACGCCATCCTGCTCCGCCTCACGCAGGATCGCTTCGTCGCCTACAGCGGCACATGCACGCACCTGTCCTGCGCGGTGTACTGGGACGCCGCCGAGCGGCGGCTGCTCTGCCCCTGTCACAAGGGGGTGTTCCACCCGGAGACGGGCGGCGTGCTCGCCGGCCCGCCGCCGCGACCGCTCCCGCGCATCGAGCTGAGTGAGGCGAACGGGATGCTCTACGCCGTGCAGGAGACGCCCGGATGAGCACTCCGCTCCGGAACGTGCCCGGCGATCCGCATCGCGGCATGCCGCAGAATCCGTCGCCGGGACAGACCGGCCTCGTGCTGCTCGGCATCAGCATGGGCATCCTGCTCATGTCGGTGCAGCTCTGGCTGCTCACGCTCGC
>JBOHTE010000605.1:0-2090 GCA_050733555.1 Gemmatimonadaceae bacterium
TGCGTGCACAGCAACGCCCCATTACCGAGAAGGATCTGTATCAGTTCCGATGGGCGGCCGATCCACAGATTTCGCCCGATGGCAGGCAGGTGGCCTACGTGCTGGTCACGGTGAACAAGCGCCATACCGGATACGAGACGAGCATCTGGACGGTGGCGACCGATGGATCCGCGCCACCTCGCCGGCTCACGGCCGGCACGGGCGACGCGTCGCCGCGCTGGTCGCCGGACTCCCACACGCTCGCGTTCGTGCGCGCCGAGGAAAAGAGCCGTCCGCAGATTTATCTGCTTTCCATGAGCGGCGGCGAGGCGCATCAGCTCACCAACGCGCCGCGCGGCGCCTCGTCGCCCGAATGGTCGCCCGATGGGCACACGATCGCGTTCAGCAGCTCCGTGAAACCGGAAGACCTGACGGACTCGGCGCATGCGGCGCGCGCCACTCACCCGGGCGCCGACAGCGCGAACGTCGAGCCGCCGAGCGACGTTCTGGTCGTGACCAGGGCGATGTTCCGGAGCAATGGCGCCGGGTATCTCGATCTCACCCGCCACCGCCACATCTTCAGCGTGCCGGTCGATCCCAACGCACACACCCCCGCCCGGGCGACGCAGCTCACCAGCGGCGACTTCGACGAGGGCGGCGCGATGTGGAGCGCCGATGGGTCGCGCATCTACTTCACCAGCGATCGTGTGGCCGAGCCCTACTACTATGCGCCCAACAGCGACGTGTACGCGGTGCCCGCCACCGGGGGCGACATCGAGAAAGTGATCGACATCGATGGCCCCATTCGCGGTGCGGCGGCGGCGCCCGATGGCAAGTCGTTCGCATTCGCCGGCTTCCTGAACCCCGCGAAACCGCGCTCCGACAATCAGACCGATCTCTTCGCGTTCGCGAATGGTCAGGCGAAGAATCTCACGACGACGTACGACTACTCCGTGGGCGACGGACCCGGTGGCGACCAGGCGGCGCCGCGCGGTGGTGGCCAGCGCCCGCTTGTGTGGACGGCTGACGGCAGGAGCATTATCACGGTCACGGGCGAACATGGCGCGTCGAACCTCGTGCGATTCGACGCTGAGACGGGACGCGTCGAACCGCTCACCACGGGCAATCACGACATCATGTCGTACAGCGCCACGCCGGACGCGGCGACGTTCGCGCTCACGATGAGCGATCCGACGCACATCGGCGACGTATATGCGTTCACCCCAAACTCGAAGACGCTCACACAGCTCACGCACATCAACGACTCGCTCTTTGCGCAGCTCACGCTGCCCCAGCCCGAAGAGTTCTGGTATCGCAGCTTCGACGGGCGGAAGATCGAGGGATGGGTGCTCAAGCCGCCCGGCTTTTCACCCGATCACAAGTATCCGATGATCCTCGAAATCCATGGCGGGCCGCACACCAACTACGGCTACACCTTCTTCCACGAATTCCAGTGGATGGCCGCCAGGGGATATGTCGTGCTCTTCACGAATCCGCGCGGCAGCACGTCGTATGGCCAGGAGTTCGCGAACATCATCCAGTACCGCTACCCCGGCGACGACTACAAGGACCTCATGGTGGCGGTGGACTCGCTCGTGCGCCGCGGCTACGTGGACGAGAAGCACCTGGGCGTGACGGGCGGCAGCGGCGGCGGACTGCTCACCAACTGGACGGTGACGCAGACGCACCGCTTCGCGGCCGCCGTCTCGCAGCGGTCCGTGGCGGACTGGATCGGCTTCTGGTATGCGGCGGACTTCACGCTATTCACGCCGACGTGGTTCCGGAGCATGCCCTACCAGGATCCGCAGGAATTCCTGCGGCGCTCACCCACAACGTATGCGAGTCAGATCACAACGCCGCTCATGCTGGTGGATGGTGAGGCGGACCTGCGTACGCCGACCCAGCAGGGAACGGAAGCGATGTTCCGTTCGCTCAAGGCGCAGCACAAGCCGACGGTGATGGTGCTCTTCCCGCGCGAATCGCACGAGTTGTCCCGCTCCGGCGAACCGATGCACCGCGTCGAGCGCCTCGAGCACATTCTGAACTGGTTTGATCTCTATTTGATGGGGAAGAGGATCACGGTGTACGGGGGTCGGTAGCTGGTTGCTGGT
>JBOHTE010000606.1:0-4167 GCA_050733555.1 Gemmatimonadaceae bacterium
GAGGCGCACCACGCCGCTTCCCGCATTACCTTCATAGCCGTGAACCGGCCCGACCTCTCCCCCCGCCTCCAGGCCGCGCTCGGCGACGCCTATCTCATTGACCGCGAGCTCCCGGGCGGCGGCATGAGCCGCCTCTTCCTCGGCACCGAGCGCTCGCTCAATCGCCGCGTCGTCATCAAGGTCCTCCCACCGGAGATGACCAGCGAGGTCAGCGCCACCCGCTTCAAGCAGGAAATGGAGATCGCGGCGCGGTTGCAGCACCCGCACATACTCCCCGTGCTCACGGCGGGCGCCAGGGATGGGCTGCTCTATTACATCATGCCGTACGTGCCCGGCGAGTCGTTGCGCCACCGGCTCACCGCGCAGGGTCCGCTCTCCGTCGCCGCGGCCGTGGGCATCATGCGCGAGATCGCCGACGCGCTCACCGCGGCACACTCGGCCGGCATCCTGCATCGCGACATCAAGCCCGAGAACATTCTGCTCGAGTCGGATCACGCCGTGCTCACCGATTTCGGCATCGCGCGCGCCGTCGAGCAGTCGCGCGCGGGGCAGCTCACCGGGACCGGCCTCGCCATGGGGACGCCGGCCTACATGGCGCCCGAGCAGCTCGCGGCGGAGCCCGACCTGGATGGACGCGCGGACGTGTACTCGCTCGCGCTCGTGGGCTACGAGATGCTCACCGGCAGGAATCCGTTCGCTGTCGCCTCGGGACGCGCGTCGCTCACGGCACAACTCACGCAGGAGCCGCCGCCGCTGGAGTCGCTCCGCCCGGACACGCCGAGCGCGGTGAGCGCGGCCATCACGCGCGCGCTCGCCAAGGATCCCCGCCAGCGTTTCGCCACCGCGCAGGAATTCCGCGATGCGCTCGACGCCGCGGTGCACACGCCATCCGCCGTTGCGGCAGCGCCCCGCGCGATCCTTACGCGCCGCACGCTTGGCATTGCGGCGCTCGTCGTGATCGGCGCGCTCGTGGCCGGCTGGTTCACGATGCACCGGCCGCGCAACTCGCCCGCGCTCGACGCGAATGTGATTGCCGTCGCGCCATTCGATGTGCTCGATCCCGCGCTCACGCTCTGGCATGAGGGCATGGTGGACGTGCTCTCGCGCAACCTCGACGGCGCGGGTCCGCTGCGCACGATCACGCCCACCGTGATCGTGCGCCAGTGGACCGGCCGCGCGGACCGCGTCGCCGCGCAACAGCTCGGGGAGCGCACTGGCGCGGGCTACGCCGTGTTCGGCAGTCTCCTGCGTACGGGCACCGACTCGGTGCGCGCTGCGGCGTCGCTGCTCGACGTCGGCAGCGGCCAGGTCATCGCCGACGTGCAGCGCGCCGACCGCAGTGATCGCATGGACCGCCTGTCCGACACGCTCACCGTCGCGATCATCCGCGAACTGGGACGCGTGAAGGAACTGGGCCCGCTGCAGCTCTCCTCGGTCGGCACGCAATCACTGCCTGCGCTCAAGGCATTCCTGCAGGGCGAACAGTCTCTGCGGCATTCCGCCTTCGACTCCGCGGCGGCGAGCTTCGATCGGGCCCTCGCCTTCGACAGCACCTTCGCGCTCGCGTACCGCGGGCGCGCGCAGGCGCTCGGCTGGGAATCCGGCGGCGACCCGCGCGTCCAGGCAGCGCAGATGCTGGCGGCACGCTACAACCACGGGTTGGCGCCGCGCGACAGCATTCTCATCGCGGCCGACTCGCTCTGGATTGCGATGCGGGCCGGCGGGGGTGGTGAAATCAACGTGGACAACCGGCTCTTCACCATGATGCGCGATGGCACGACGCGCTATCCGGACGATCCGGAGATGTGGTACGAGCTGGGCGATGCGCTCTTTCACTTCTCGGGAGGCTCGTCGCATCCAGCCAGCGCCGCCGAGATCCTCGGCTACTTCGACCACGCCATCGCGGCGGATTCGTCGTACACACCGGCATACATTCACGCCGTCCAACTGGGATACTATCTGGGCGGATCAGCCATGGGACGCAGGTACGCCGCCGCCTATCTCGCGCAGCACCCCACGGATGAAAGCGCGGACGGCATCCGGCTCGCCTACGAACTCTCCGGCCCGAATGCGTCGAGCCCCGCCGTGCAGAAGATGCTCGACACGGCGTCGGCGGACGCGCTGTACTGGGGCACGACCACGCTCAGCGGCTGGGCCGACTCCGCGGAAGCCGCCGTGCGGCTGGCACGGCTCATGCCCGGGCGTCACGCCGTGCAGGCGCCCTATGGCGATTCGACAATGCAGCGCAACATGCTCGCCATGGCCCTTGCGCAGCGCGGCCACCTGCGCGAGTCGTTCCGCGTGTGGCGGAACGGCCCCGACGTGCCGTGGATGGGAATGGTGGGCGGTCTCCCCGCGGATACGGTGCAGGCGGTGGTGCGCCAGTGGCTGCTTCCGGCGACGGCGCAGGGCCCTGGCCAGGGATGCGTGCCGTGCGCGCTTCCCTGGTTCGCCTCACGCCGCGACACGTCATCCATGCGCGCTACCCTGCTCGTGCTGGATCGCGTGACGTCGGGGCCGCACCCCGCCATGTCACCCAACATCAGGACGTATGGACATGCGTGGGTGCGCGCGCTCATGCAGCTCGCGCGCGGCGACACGGCGGGCTCGCTGCGGGCGCAGGCCGCGCTGCCGGATTCGCTCTGCAGCGGGTGCCGGACCCAGGTCAATCCGTTGTTCGAGCAGTTGCTCGCCCGGACAGGGCAGTATCGCGCCGCCGAACCGCTCGTGAATCAGTGGCACGTTGACCCCGGCATGCAGTTCGTGCTGCAGGAACTCGAGCGTGCCCGCGTCGCCGAGCAGCTCGGCAACCGCGACCAGGCCGTCGCGAGCTACGCGCGCGTCACCGCCGCCTGGGCCAATGCCGATTCGACGCTGCAGCCGCTCGTGAGCGAAGCCCGAACCGCGCTCACCCGGCTCGGTGGCGACCGGCGCAAACCGGTAAAATTCTAAGGGGCAGCCCATGGGGCAGCCCCTTGGTTGCATCGACACCACATAGGGGCAGCCCATGGGGCTGCCCCTATGCCGTCTCCATGTCCAGCGTCAGCTCCAGCGGCCCCGCTTCCTGCACGAGGCCCGCGATGGATACGTGATCCACGCCCGCATAGGCGTAGCCGCGCACCGTGTCGAGCGTGATGCCGCCCGCCACGTTCACCTTCGCGCGGCCCGCGATGGTCTCCACGCACTCGCGCGCCTGCGCGGCGTTCATCCCGTCGAGCAGCACCGCGTCGGCGCCCGCCGCGAGCGCGGCCCGCACCTGACCCGGCGAGCGACACTGCACCTCGATGCGGGCATCGGGCTCGGCGTGCGCGCGCACGCGCTGCACCGCGTAGGCGAGGTCGCCCATCATCGCGGCCACGTGATGCTCGCGAATGTGGCAGACGGCATCATCCGGCCGCGCGCCGCCCGCGCGCATGGCGTAGGACTCGAGCAGCCGCACGCCCGGCGTCACGCGCCAGGTGCCGTCCACCATCGTGCGCGTGCCGCGCAGCGACTCCACGTAGCGCGCGGTGGACGTCGCGATCCCCGAGAGGCGTTGCAGATAGTTCAGCGCCACGCGCTCGGCGGAGAGAATCGCGCGCGCCAATCCCGAGATGCGCATGATCTCCGTGTTCGCATTCACGCGCTCGCCATCGTCCACGTCGACGCGAATCGTGATGTTGGGATCGAGCAGGCGGAACGCCGCGACCGCGAACGGAATTCCGGCGACGATACCCGCGTGCCGCGCGACGATCATCCCGTGCGCGCGCCGCGTGGAGAGTACGCACGCGATCGTCGGGACGTCCTCGAAGGCGCCGTCCTCCTGGAGCGCCGCGCGCACACAGGCGTCCAACTGGCGGCCCGAGAGCGGGAAGCCCACGCGATCGTTGTCGGGGACCGCCCCGCCCACGAAGGGCGTGACCGAGCGCGAATGACGCTGCGGTGCAACTGGTTTGTCCGGCGCGTTGCGCTCCGGAACAGGCTGATGGCCCTCCCTCTGGGAGCGCCGCGGGCCCGAGCCGAACTCATCGGGCAGCCGGAATTCAGGTGTGCTCATGCCACAGAATCCTCCTTCCTGCCCGGGCAACGGGTGGAACTAGTGAAGTTGCGGTGAGAGGGGGAGAAGCGCAACTGGCCGCCCTGCCCAGCCCCGCCCGTGGGAATGGGCAATCGGGAATGGGGAATGGT
>JBOHTE010000607.1:0-4179 GCA_050733555.1 Gemmatimonadaceae bacterium
CGCCATGTTCGTCGCGATCGTCACCGTACCGGCCTGGCCGGCTTCCGCGACGATCTCGGCCTCGCGCTGGTGATACTTCGCATTCAGCACGTTGTGCTTGAGGCCCGCGCGCTGGAACATGCGCGAAAGCGTTTCGGAGACGTCCACGCTCACGGTGCCGATCAGCACGGGATCGCCGAGCTTGTACAACCGCTCGGTCTCCTGCAGGATCGCGTTGTACTTCTCGCGCCGCGTCTTGTAGATGAGATCGTGCCGGTCCTCGCGGATCACGGGCTTGTTGGTGGGAATCACCGCCACCTCGAGCCCGTAGATCTGATGAAACTCCGTCTCCTCGGTCTCCGCCGTGCCGGTCATCCCGGCCAGCTTGTCGTACATGCGGAAGTAGTTCTGGATGGTGATGGTGGCGAGCGTCTGCGTCTCGCCCTTCACCTGAACCCCCTCCTTCGCCTCGACGGCCTGGTGCAGTCCTTCGGCCCAGCGGCGCCCCGGCATGGTGCGTCCGGTGAACTCGTCCACGATGAGCACCTGGCCATCCTGCACCACGTAGTTCACATCCTTCTCGTACAACGCGTGCCCCCGCAGCAGCTGATGAATGATGTTGAGCTTCTCGCTTTTCTGCGCGTACTCGCGTTCCAGTGCGGCGCGCTGATCGAGCTTCTCCTGCGGCGTGAGATCGGGATCGTGATCGATCTGCTGAATGGCCTCTGAAATGTCCGGCAGGATGAACGCGTCGCGATCGTCCGGCGAGAGATAGTCCACCCCGCGATCCGTGAGATGCACCGTGTGGTTCTTCTCGTCGAGCACATAAAGCAGCTGCTCCTCGAGGTCCCCGAACTGCTGTCGGCTCGGTGGCTGGCGGCGGTCCGCGATGGAATCCAGCTCCATCTTCTGCACGAGCTGCTTGTTGCCGCCTTCCTGAAGGAGCTTGAACAGCCGCTTGTTCTTGGGCGCGCCCAGCTGCGCCTGGTACATGCGGAGCGCGGCGCTACGGGTATCACCACTGGCGAGCGCCTGCTCCGCTTCGGCCACGAGCCGATTCGCATCCTCGGTCTGCGAGCGCACCAGCCGTCCGACCGCGCCGTTGTGCTCGCGATACGCGTCGTCGCCTTCATTCCCCACCGGACCGGAAATGATGAGCGGAGTGCGCGCCTCGTCGATGAGCACCGAGTCCACCTCGTCCACGATGGCGTACCAGTGGGGGCGCTGCACCCGCTGATCGAGCGACACCACC
Source organism: Gemmatimonadaceae bacterium (assembly GCA_050733555.1). Classification (GTDB taxonomy): domain Bacteria; phylum Gemmatimonadota; class Gemmatimonadetes; order Gemmatimonadales; family Gemmatimonadaceae; genus JADGGM01. The sequence continues at coordinate 1,232 of JBOHTE010000607.1, forward strand.
ATGTTGTCGCGCAGATAATCGAAGCCGAACTCGTTGTTCGTACCATAGGTGATGTCGCGCAGGTACGTCTCGCGGCGCTCCGGCGTGCCGGGCTCGGAGTCGTCGATGCAGCCGACCGTGAGCCCGAGATACGAGTAGAGATGGCCCATCCACTGCGAATCGCGACGCGCCAGATACGAGTTCACTGTGACCAGGTGCGCACCCCGCCCCGCCAGCGCGTTGAGATACAGCGGCAGTGTGGCGACCAGCGTCTTGCCCTCACCGGTGGCCATCTCGGCAATGCGTCCCATGTGCAGCTGGACGCCGCCAATGAGCTGCACGTCGTAGTGCACCATGTTCCATTCGGTGCCGTGCCCCGTCACCTCCACCGTGGTGCCCAGCAGGCGTCGCGCCGCCTCGCGAACCGTGGCGAATGCCTCGGGCAGGAGCTCGTCCAGCGCCTCGGCGATGGTCTCACGCAGCTCGCCCTCCACACCGCCCCGGCCATCGGCGCCGCCCAACTCGTTGTCGATCTCCTCGCGCTCCTCCGGATCGGCCGTGAGCTTCTTGCGCTCCTTCAGTTCGGCGACGTGCCGCTCCAGATCCGCCGTGCGCTCGCGCACGATGCCGCGCAACTTGTCGCTCTGCGCCTTGAGCTCGTCCTCGGAGATATCATGGAGCCGCTCGTACTCGGCGTTGATCGCATCCACAATGGGCTGGATGCGCTTCACCGCGCGCAGGTGACGACTGCCGAATATCACGTTCATCAATGGCTTCAACATGGCTACCCCTATCGGTACAGCCCGGACGTCGCGATGAATCCAGCGACGGCCTCGGTCACGAATCCATGAATGCTGTGCCCATCGTGCACCCGCGCGCGGATCTCGGTCGCGGACACGTCAACGCGGCGCGTGCGGACACGGCGCAGTCCGTCCGGCGCGGTGCCAGCGGCGGCCCCGCTCGAGTGCTCCGGCTCACCAGCGCGCGTCAGGACGACGATTTCCGCCAGCGCCGCAATGCGTTCGGGTGCGCGCCAACTGCCGATCTGACCAGCCAGGTCCTCGCCGATCAGCAGCAACAGCGCCGCGTCGGGCTCGCGCTCGGACAGCGCGCTCAACGTGTCTACTGTATAAGATAACCCGCCCCGGTTCATTTCGATCGGGTCCACGACAAATCGCGGATCGCCCGCAGCCATCAGTTCCAGCATGCGGCGGCGCTCAGCCGACGTGGCCCACACGCGGCCGATCTTGAATGGCTGCGCCGCCGCGGGCACCAACAGCAGCCGGTCCAGCTCCAGGGCCTCGAACGCGTCGCTCGCTGCCAGCAGGTGCCCGATGTGGGGCGGATCGAACGTCCCGCCGAAAATGCCCAGCCGCACCCCGGTCAGGGCTTCGGCGCCGAGGCGGTTGCCGGCGCCGGTCCGCACGCATCCGTCACCTGCTTGTTGCCCGGATACTTCTCGCGCAGCGTGGCGCACGTCTCCGCCACCTCCTCCTTGTACTTGATCTTGCCGTACGCTTCCACGAGCCGCAGCAGTGCCATCTCGGCGTGCTTCGTCGTGGGATAGAGTCGCACGACATCCTTGAAATAAATGATGGACGGATCAAACGCCTTGCGGCGCAGATAGAACATGCCGTCCTCATAGGTCTTGGTCGCCAGCCACTCCGTGAGGCGGTTGATCTCGGCCTGCGCCTTGGCGTGCAGCGGCGAATCCGGATAGGCCACCAGGAAGCTGTTCAGCGTGCTGAGCGCCGTCTGTCCATACTCCGAATCCAGTGTGGGCTTCTTCCACAATTTGGAGTACGACATCCCGGTCTCGAATGTGGCCGGGGCAGCCAGCGTGTCCTCCGGAAAGCTCTCCGGAATTCGCGAGAACGCTTGCGCCGCCAGAATGTACTCGTGACGACCCTGGTAGGCCTGGCCCAGGTAGTAGAACGACTGCGGCAACACCGGATCGCGCGCGGGGAGATTGGTCGTCAGCCGCTCGAAACCGTTCACGGCGTTGTCCCAGTGATGCGCCTGCAACTGCTTCAACGAGGCGGAAAACAGCAGGTCGTTGGAGGGAAATTTCGCCGGAACGAACGCCTGATGATGACAGGCAGCCAGCAGCGTGAGCAATGCCAGCGCCGGAAGTTGGCGGTGCAGTGAACCCTTCATGTGGCGTGTGATACCCGAAAGGGACGCGTGCGTTCGGGGCCGCTCGAGGGGGCGCATGCGCGGTCTGCCGCGTGTGCGAGCACAGGCGGAATCGACGTCATGCGCGACGGCTCAAGCGCCCATCGCCCAGTCCCTGGAAGTACGAAATGGTGGCCGTGAGTCCTTCCCGAAGGGATACAGCCGGCTCCCACCCCAGCGCGCTGCGCGCGCGGGTGATATCCGGCCGGCGTACCTTGGGATCGTCTTCCGGCAGCGAGTAATGTTCGATCGGGACAGCGCAGCCGGTGAGCTCCAGCACCAGCTCCGCGAGATGCCGCACGGTGTTCTCCTCCGGGTTGCCGACATTCGTGGGACCCGTGACCGGCGACAGGAACAAGCGGTAGATCCCCTCGACTTCATCCGAGACGTAACAGAAGCTGCGCGTTTGCGAGCCGTCGCCGTAGATCGTAATGGGCTCGCCATTGAGCGCCTGCACGATGAAGTTCGAGACCACGCGCCCATCACGCGGGCGCATACGCGGTCCGTACGTATTGAAGATGCGCACGATGCGCGTGTCGAGGCCATGATACCGGTGGTACGCCATGGTCAATGCTTCGGCGAATCGCTTGGCCTCATCATACACACCGCGCGGACCCACGGGGTTCACATTTCCCCAGTAGCTCTCCGGCTGCGGATGCACCAGCGGATCACCGTAGACCTCGGACGTGGACGCCAGAAAGAAGCGCGCCGATTTTGCCTTGGCAAGGCCGAGCGCGTTGTGCGTGCCGAGCGCGCCGACCTTGAGCGTCGGAATGTGGTGCTCGAGGTAGTCA
>JBOHTE010000608.1:0-2542 GCA_050733555.1 Gemmatimonadaceae bacterium
ATTCCCGGCAAGGCGACGCCACCACCCGACGCTGATGCCGGCAGCCAGGCAGGGAGTGCCTCGACCGGCGATCCGATCACGTGGATGGTCGGCTCGCGCTTCTTCTCCACCATGGGCATTCCGATTCGTGCGGGCCGGGACTTCACCGACGCCGATCGCGGCGGCGCCACGCCGGTGGCGATCGTTGATGAGTCGTTCGCCAGGCGCGAATGGCCAGGCGGGAATGCGCTGGGAAAGTGCATCGAGCTGGGAAGCCGCAAGCAGCCGCAGTGCTACACCGTGGTTGGCATCGCGCAGAACGCGAACCTCGTCAGCCTCGAGACGCAGTGGTTCCCTGAATACTTTCTTCCGCTCGCGCAGGGCCCTGGCCGGAGTACGCGCTCTCAGGCCTTCCTCATTCGTACCGCCGGCAACCCGTCGCGCATGATGGGCGCGATCCGCAGCGCGCTCGACGAGCTGGAGCCGAATCTGCCTTATGTCGAGCTGCGCACCATGCCGGAGATTCTCCGCCCGGTGCTGCAGCCGCGCCGTCTGGGTGCATCGCTCTTCGCGGTGTTCGGTATGCTGGCGCTCGTTCTCGCGGGCATCGGACTCTACGGCGTCATCGCCTTCGCCGTTGCCCAACGCACGCACGAAATGGGCATTCGTCTGGCGCTCGGTGCGCGTCAGCGCGACGTCGTCGCGCTTGTCGTGCGGCAGAGCGTGGTGCTGACGCTGGCCGGACTCGCAACTGGCATTGCGGGCGCGCTCGCCGCGGCGAAGCTGGTGACGGATCTGCTCTTCGGCGTGAGTCCGGTGGATCCGGTCACCCTGGCGGGTGTCGTGTTGCTGCTCGCCGCGGCCGCCACGCTGGCGAGCTGGCTGCCCGCGCGGCGGGCAACGCGCGTGGATCCCATGATTGCACTGCGGAGCGAGTGAGACCCGTGCGCGGAGCCAGCGCGGGTGGCGCGAGCGCGTGCCGTTCAGATCTCGCGGAACAGCTCCGCGAGCGGCAGCGTGAACGGAGTGGTAGCGCCAAGGGGCTGCCAGTCGAGCGCCGTGTGCTCGAGCCGCGGGGTCACCGCATCCGGCGTCCAGACCTCCACCATGCCAGCGTCGGCGTCGATCCCCCAATACGTGGGCACACGCTGCTCCTGGTACAGCCGGCGTTTCGTGAACCGATCCGCGCGCAGACTGCTCGGACTGAACACTTCGGCGGCCAGCATGAGATGGCTTATCGCCGACCAGTCCATCCGGCGTGCTTCATCGAACGGCACGACGAACACGTCGGGCTGAACGAGAACGTCCGGCAATCCCCACGAAATGTCCGCGGGCGACATGAAGACATGGGACTGCGGCTCCTGGCGGGCATAGATCCTCAGCGCTTCGTACAGGCGACCGACGATCTCCTGATGCCACGGCCGCGGTGCCGACGTCACCAGCAATTCTCCGTGCACCGTCTCGTAGCGAGGCCAGTGGCGGGTTTCGTTGATGAGATCCCGGACCATGTCCGCGGAGTAGTACCGCGTCGCAGCCATGACCATAGTTTCGCCTCGGCGCTGGCAGAAAGGCAAGAGCACATCACGCCGAACCATGGCACGGCCGCCGGCGCGCGACGTCACCATTCTCATGCACCCTCCATCAGGAGCACGCCGTGACGGGTTTCTCACAGGATCTCCGATTTTCCATTCGCTCCCTGCTCGCGCGACGCAGCCGGAGCTTCACCGTCGTTGCGGTGCTCACACTCGCGCTGGGCATCGGTGCCACGACCGCGATGTTCAGCGTGCTGTATGGCGTGCTGCTCCGCCCACTGCCCTACCCCGAATCCAGCCGCCTGGTCGAGATGGCGCGGCGCTATCAGGGTCAGACGGGGGAGCTGGCTGTCACGTATCAGGAGTTCCAGTTCCTGCGCGATCACGGCGCCGTGTTTCAGTATCTGGCCGCGACCACGACCGTCGGATTCAACGTCTTCACGGGCAGCGAGGCCGTGCGTGCCAACGCGCTCCGCGTGTCGCGCGACTACTTCCGCGTGCTTGGCGTGGCGCCGGCGTTCGGCCGTGCATTCGCGGCGGACGAAGACCAGCCCGGCGGCGCACGCGCCGTGATCCTGAGCCACGCATTCTTTCAGCGGCGCTTCAATGGCGACGCCAGCATCGTGGGCCGCGCGATCTCGCTCGACGGCGAGCCATACACCGTGGTGGGCGTGATGCCGGCCGGATTCCAGTCGCTGCCCGCCGTGGATGTCTGGTCCACCATCGCGCAGGTTGGGCAGAGCGTCGGCAGCGGCGAGAACCTCCAGGTCATCGGCCGGCTGAAGCGTGGTCTCGCGCTGGATGGCGCACGGGCCGGCATGCAGATCACCGCCGCGGCGTACCAGCGTGAATTCAGGGCGCGGTTGCAGCCGGGCGTGAGTCTCGCGCTCGCACCTTACCAGACACTGGTGGTGAGCGAGGTGCGCACGCCTGTGCTCATTCTGTTCGGCGCCATCGCGTTCGTGCTGCTCATCGCGTGCGCCAACGTGGCCAGTCTCCTCCTGGGACGCGCCGCGGCGCGCAGCCGCGAG
>JBOHTE010000609.1:0-4199 GCA_050733555.1 Gemmatimonadaceae bacterium
GAGGAGCCGCGTCTCGCGCTTCTCTGTAATCCCTACCACCGCGGCGGCATCGAGCGCTTCATGACCGATCTTGCCTTGACCTGGCCGCGTATCCATGGCGAGTGCTGGCTTGTCGTGCCTTGCCCTCGCGCTCCATTCAGGAACGCCGGGACCAGCCACACTGTCTCTTCCATTGTCGGCGCGGCGCACCAGGTGCCACGTGGTTTGCGGATGGTCGAGCCCCTCGTGGGTCCGGAATTCGAATTCGGCACCGAGGCCTATCGCGCCGCGGTCTATGCCCGTGCGCTGCTCGAGGTGGTGCCGGAAGGAGTGCCGGTGATAACCTCGGACGATCCCGCCGCCTGGCGCGCCGCATCATGGCTGGCCTCTCGTAATCCCGCCATTCTCGTCATCCACGGCGACTACGATGGCTACTATTCGCGGCTCGAGCGTTACGCGTCCATCGCCTCCGCGATCGTTCCCATCTCGCGTCGCATCGAAGAACGCATCCGCGAACGCTCCCTCGGGGCAGCGGCACGAGTTGAACACATTCCGCTTGGCATCGCGCTCGGAGAGGCGCCTGCGGCAAGCCCGAGTGTTCGAGACGACGTGGCCCGTCTCCTCTGGGTGGGCCGCATGGATGAGTCGTCCAAGCGCATCAGCGACCTCCCTCGTATCGCCACACGACTTCGCGAACTAGGCGCCAGCTTCCGGATGACGTTTGTGGGTGATGGCGCAGACCGGCCGGCACTGGAATCGGCTGTAAATGCCGCAAATCTGCGAGATCGCATTTGCTTTTACGGGTGGGCCAGCTCTCCCGACGTGCACGCGATGCTTCGTGAGTCCGATGTGCTCCTGCTGCCGTCGAATCGCGAGGGACTGCCCGTGGCGATGATGGAGGCGCTGGCCGCGGGTTGCGCCGTCGTCGCGAGCCGCGTGAGCGGCGTGGAAGACTACGAATCGCATCTGTTCGCGAAGGGCTCCCTCTGGGTCCACGACGTTGGTGATGCGAACCGTGCGGCGGAGCTGGTAGAACAGGCACTGGCCGTTCCACGTGCGCATCGCATTCGCCGGGCGCGCGCATTGGCCAAGGCGGAGTTCTCGATCGAACGCTGCGCGGAGCGATATACGGAGCTGATGGCCCATCTGCCGGCAACGCGCGCCCAGGCCCGTCCCCTGAGCCCCTTCAGGAAGCGCCTGATCGAACTCGTGTCCGCGCCGGTGGCCGCGGAGCGCCGCCTGCGAATGTGGGCCGCGGGTCGATGAGCGCGCTGCGTCACTGACATTCTACTATATGTGCGGAATACTGGGGTTGGCTCGTGGCACGAACCGTGGATCGCGCACGACTGCCGTGGTACGCCGGGCAACGGAGCTCGTCCGGCACCGCGGCCCGGATGACGAGGGGTATCTGCTCTGGGATGGTACGGGCACTCCGCTCGTGTACGCCGGTCACGATACGGCCGTCGAATCGCGCGATACGTACGGACTTCAGCCTCTTCCTCCTGAGTCCGAGTGGCGCGTGGCGTTCGGGCACCGTCGCCTGTCCATCGTGGATCTCACACCCGCCGGCCACCAGCCCATGGTGGACGCGCCCACAGGACTCGCGGCGTGCTACAACGGCGAGATCTACAATCACGTGGAGCTTCGCCGGGAGCTCGAGCAGCTCGGCCACGAGTTTCGCTCTCATTCCGACACCGAAGTTCTGATCCACGCGTGGCTGGAATGGGGCGCCGGGTGTCTGCCACGATTGAATGGGATGTTCGCGTTTCTGCTGCTCGACCCCCGGGGCGGGGGCACGCTGCACGCGGTGCGCGACCGCTTCGGCGTGAAGCCGCTGTACTACGCTCGTGTGGGTGATCTCGTCGCATTCGCATCCGAGATCAAGCAGATCCGCTCGCTCCCAGCGTTCGAGCACCGCGTGGATGAAGCGGTGGCGCGCGACTATCTCGCGTTCGGTCTGATGGACCATACCAGCCGTACGTTCGATGCGGGCATCGCGCAGCTCAGAGGCGGCGAGCGCGCGATGGTGTCGCTTGACGAGCGCGAGCCGCATGTGGACGTCGAGCGGTGGTACGAGCTCTCGCCGCGTCCCTTCCACGGCTCCATGACAGCAGCGGCCAATGAGCTGCGCGCACTCCTCTCGGACAGCGTCGCGCTGCGCCTGCGCGCGGACGTGCCCGTGGGTTCCTGTCTTTCGGGTGGGCTCGACTCGTCCGCCATCGTCTGCCTCGCGCATCGCGCGCTTGGCGAATCAAAGGGTGGCGCCGGCCAGATGACGGTCACGGCGTGCTACGAGGAGCAACGTTTCGACGAATGGCGTTTCGCGGAGCAGGTGGTGCGGCAGACCGGCGCGCACCCCGTGCGTGTGTGGCCGAGCGTGGAGCGGCTGCAGGCCGAACTCGACCTGCAGCTCTGGCATCTGGATGAACCCGTGGGCTCCACGAGCCAGTTCAGCCAGTGGTGCGTGTTCAACGGCGCCGCGGATGCTGGGCTCAAGGTGATGCTGGATGGACAGGGGAGCGACGAGCAGCTGGCGGGCTACGGCGGCAGCGATGCGCCGCTCTACACCGGCCTGCTGAGGCGTGGTGCCCTCGCCGCCCTCACCAGGGAAGTTGCATCATTCCGGCGGCGTCACCGCGTCCTGCCCGTCGCTCAGCTCATACTCGCGGCGAGAAACGTGATGCCGTCGATCGATGCGCTGCTCCCTGGCCGCGTTCGGATGAATCCGTCCCTGCCGGACTGGATGCGTGCGTCGAACACGGAGCTTCGGGACGGTGATCCCGTGCACGACCTCGAGCATCATCTGCGGCGCCAGCTTCTGGACACGTCGCTCCCCGTGCTGCTGCGCTACGAAGATAGGAATTCGATGGCGTGGTCGGTGGAATCGCGCGTGCCGTTCCTGGACTATCGGCTGGTGGAGTTCCTGGCGGGCATTCCGGATCGCATGAAGCTGGCCCATGGCACCACGAAGCTCGTATTTCGCGAAGCGATGCGCGGTGTGCTGCCGGAGCCCGTGCGTGCGCGTACCGACAAGATGGGGTTCGTGACGCCGGAAGAGGTCTGGCTCACTCGTACGGCCAGCGACTGGTTCCGTTCGGGCGTGGAGCAGGCCATTGACGCGGCGCCCGAGCTTCTGAACGGCGACAGAGCGCTCGCCATGGTAAACGAGATGGCCACCGGCGTGCGCAGCTTCACATTTGACCCATGGCGGATTCTGTGCTACGGCCGCTGGCTCACGAACATCGCCTCCGGGTCAGAGCGACCGGGGGTTGTACTGGCTGCAGCGGATGACTGACGCGCTGCAGGCCGGGCACGCTGCACGGGAGGTGCCGGGTGCACGTGAAGAGCTGCGCACGGTACTCATCTTCGCGCACGAGTGTGCCCCGTACAACCGCCCGGAGTCCACGATCGGAGCGCATCGGCCAGCGCAGTTCGCGAAATATCTTCCCGAATTCGGCTGGCGTGCGATCGTGCTGTGCTGCGATAACGCGAAACGCAGGCGAGGGTGGTCGGACGAAGATGCCGTCGTAGTGCGGGAGGCCATCGAACGCAGCGATCCCAACTCGTCAGTGGTAATCGCGACGCCCTCACTCCCGTGGGACGGCATGCTGGATCGTGCATGGCAGAGGGCGATGCGGGCCAACGGCGCGCCCCTGAGCGCCATCGTGCGCAAGCCGCTCACCTTTGCGAAGTTTTTCACGGGAGACTACTCGCAGGCCTGGCAGCCGTGCGCGCGCGCAGCGGCACGAATCATCGCGCAGAGCACTCGCGTAGACGCATGCATAGGCGAGCATTCACCTGACGCGGGCATCTTTCTCGCGCGCTGGTTTTCGCGACGATACGGGGTGCCGTGGGTAGCGGACTTTCGGGATCCCATGCTATTCGGCTTTCCACCGCGCGTGCGACCACTTCTTGAACCGTTCGCGCGACGCATGCTGCGACAGGTGAGTCACGTTGTGAACGTCACCCCGCGATGCGTCGAGCTCGACGAAGAACTTTTCGGCAAACCTGCGACGCTCATTACTAACGGATTCGATCCTGACTGGTACGGCGACCCCGAGCCTGCGCGAAGCAGGGAATCGCTGCGAATCGTCTATACCGGCAATGTCTGGCTGCCGAAGAGCCTCAGTGTCTTCATGGATGGACTGGCGGAGTTGCGGCGGCGGATTGACGACGAACGATTTGCGCGCGTTCGATTCGTGTACCGAGGTGGATCAGCG
>JBOHTE010000610.1:0-11190 GCA_050733555.1 Gemmatimonadaceae bacterium
GTCACTTTCACCTTGTTTCCTTCTCCCAAAAACCGCCGTGCGTGCCGCGTCTTGGTCTCGAAGTCGTGCTCGTCGATGTTCGGACGAAACTTGACTTCCTTGAGATGGATGATGTGCTGCTTTTTCCGCGCCTGCCGCGCCATCTTGGCCTGCTCGAACTTGAACTTCCCATAGTCCATGATGCGGACGACGGGAGGCCGGGCGAGCGGCGCGACTTCAACCAGGTCCAGCCCCTGCGCTTCTGCCTGCGCGAGAGCCGTCTCGAGTTCAATGATTCCCAGCTGCGAGCCATCAGGCGCGATCACGCGCAACGGGCTGATGCGAATCTGCCGGTTGACGCGGACTCGCTTTGTACTGTCCTGGATAGGCGATGCTCCGAACAAAAAAAGTGGCGGCCCCGACTTTGGAGTCCGCCAGATGCGCCAGCACGCCCCCGAAAGGGTCCTCTGCGCCTGAAGTGGACTCCTACAGCACGCCCCGCGCACCATGCGCCGGAGGCCGGAGGGTGAAAGCGGACTGTGCCCGCTCTACTTGTTATGTAAGCGACGACGCAATGTACGGGCCAACTTCAGGCCTGTCAACCAGTAACGAGGCTGCGGCTCATTCGCGAAGTGAGTACGCCTTGCCATCGTGCCCGACTGTTCCCCAGGCGTGCGTCGCATCGTGTTCGAAGATCACGAGCCAGCCTTCCTCGTGCGCCCGCCGCAGGATGCGCCGCTTGGTCTCGAGCGTCACGAGCGGTTCCACGTCGTAGCCCATGATCCAGGGCAGCGGGAGATGCGCGACCGTCGGCACGAGATCAGCCAGGTAGAATGCCGTCTCACCGCGCGACTGGAGCAGGATCCCCTGGTGAAATGGCACGTGCCCAGGCGTCGGCACCACGGTGATGCCAGGCACAATCTCGCGCTCTCCCTCAACGAGATCGGTCTGACCTGCCTCGTGCACCGGCACGAAGTTGTACGCGAAGTAGCTGGCCGCGGTCCGTTCGTTGGTGTGGGTGGCGTAGTGGTATTCCCCTGCCTGCATGATGTAGCGCGCATTCGGGAATGCGGGCTTCACGGCACCGCTGGCGTCCCGGTAGGTGTTGCCGCCACCGTGGTCGAAATGCAGGTGGGAATTGATGACCATCGCGACGTCTTCCGGTTTGTATCCGGCAGCCCGCAGCCCGTCCTCCAGCGCGGTGCGTCCATCCTGCCCCGCGTTCTCGATGCCGTAGATGCCGAGGAACTTGTCGTTCTCCTTGTTGCCGGCGCCCGTATCGATCAGCACGAGGCCAACATCGTGCTCGATGAGCAGACAGCGCATGCCGAGCGCGATGCGGTTGCGATCGTCGGCCGGAATGCGGCGTTCCCAGAGCGGCTTGGGCACGACGCCGAACATCGCTCCGCCATCGAGTCGCTGACCGCCGGCCTGGATGGCGTGCACGCGCCAGGCGCCAATGGTGCGGGTTTCGAGCAGGGGCCTGGGCGCGCTCACGATCGAGCCTCCATCACGTTCCCTCCGGCCGGTGCGGCCTCATGCGGTCGTGTCGTCGTTCGCGGCGCGGGGCATGGCCGCCTCTCCTCTGCGCCGTCGTCGGCCGCGCGAGCGCGCGCCCAGCAATCCCTCGAGATCATTCCAGCCACGACAGTCGCGCTCGCGCGCCGCATCGAGCAGCCGGAGCAGGATGTGCGCCGTCGCGAGCGCGTCGCCGGCCGCGCGGTGGCGGTCCGTGATGGTCACGTTGTAGAAATGCGCGAGGCTGTCCAGCTTCCGACTGCGCAGCTGCGGCAACAGGCGGCGCGCGAGACGCACCGTGCACAGCCGCCGTCCGGTGAGCTGCCCATTCGTCGCGCGCGCCACCTCGGCGCTCACAAAGCGCCAGTCGAATTCCGCGTTGTGCGCGACAAAAACGTGTCCCTGCAGAAACTGCAGCAGATCGGGAGCAATGTCGCGAAAGCGGGGCGCGTCGCGAACCATTTGCGGCGTGATGTGCGTGAGCGCGGTGATCATCGCGGGAATGGGACGCTCAGGATTCACCAGCGTCTGGAATTGCTCGGCGATGCTGCCGCCGCGCACGACTACCGCCGCAATCTCCGTGACGCGATCGCCCATGAACGCGCTCATGCCGGTGGTCTCCACGTCCACCACGACGTAGGACAGTCGCTCCAGCTCATCGCGAACGGGTGCAGTGTCCCCTGCCCGGTCCTGGCTCTCGACCGTGGGTTCCGGTGCGAGCGACCACTGGCCGCATGTGTCGCGCGCGAACTCCGGGCGATTCGCGAAGAGCGCGATGGCCATCTGCTCGGCCACCACGCGCGGTGCGCCCGGCAGCTGGCACACGTGCTCGATGAGCGGAACCGGATCAGAGGGACCGCCAGCAAGAAACGACAGCGCGCGCGTGACGAGCGTCGTTTCGATCTCCCTGACGCCCACCGTCAGTCCCACGGATCGTCCCGCCAGAGTGGCATCGTCATGCACCGCGGGCCACCGCCGCCACGAACCAGTTCGCCGCCCTCGAAGGTGATCACGGCGCGCTGATCGTCGCGAATCCGCTCCTGTCCCGTGAGGAAGGAGACGGCAGGCACCAGCGTGAAGCCCATCTTCTCGAGCTCTTCGAGCGTGCCCTCGTTCCGGGTATAGGAAAGAATCACACCTGGTCGCACCGCGAGGAAGTTGCAGCCACTGGCCCACTGCTCGCGCTCCTGCACGATGCGCCGCGTTCCCCCACAGAACACCGGCTCCATGGGAAGGCCCACCGCCTGCAGCGCCGCGAAGATGTTGGGCATTTCCTTCATCTGCTGCTGTCCCTTGCGCCGGTGAAGAATGGCCAGTCGTTCCGCGCCCACGAAATGGGGCGGATAGACTGCGCACAGGTCGCGATCGATCTGGGTGAAGATCATGTCGAGGTGAATCGCCGTGTGCTCCGTGGGCATCACCACGACAATCACTTCCGTCACGGGTGTGTGCGCGAAGACGAGCTCGGTGAGATGATCGATCGCAGCGGGACTCGATCGCTCGCTGAACCCCATGAGCAGCGTGTCCGCGCGGAGCGGGTGCACGTCGCCCCCTTCCAGCGTGTAGTTGCTGCGTCGCTCGGCCGCGCCGTCGTAGAGAATGCCCTTGTTGGCCAGTTCCGGATGATGCAGGAAGAGTGCTTTCATGATCAGTTCTTCCGACCAGCGTACGCCGTAGCGCATGGAGCCGATCATCACGTGATCGCCGATGACCATCGCCGTGTCGCGCGTGAAGAAGAGATTGGGGAGCGGCGGCAGCATGTAGCCCGATTCGTTGAGCGCCTGCGCCAGCGGGCCCGGTTCCTCTTCCTCGCCCTCGACGAGCATCTGGACGATTTCGTCCGGTGGTCGCGCTCCGATCTTGGTCGCGAGTGGGCCGAACGGCACGACGTCGGTGGTTTCGCGCACCAGCAGATCCCGCACACTCGTTTCGATGAGGACCTCGGCCAGGAGATCCCGCACGTAGTGAATCTTGGCGAATCGTTCGAGAATCGCGACGAACCGGCGATGCTCCCGTTCCGCGCTTTCCACGTCGATGATGTCGTCGTAGAGATAGTCCTCGCGGTTGGACGGAGTGACTGCGAGGAGCTCGGGACCCGGCGTGTGGACGAGCACAGCGCGCAGCATGCCGATTTCGGAAGTCACGTGGACGGGCATAGTGCCCGAAGATAACCCGTTTCGCGCCCTCCCAACCAGCGCAATGGTGAAACTGCTGGCATTCGGGGCCCGTCCCGCCTAACTTGTGAAGAAATTCACAAACCCCGGGACGCAGTGAAGCACATAGCAGAGTCCACCGTTCGGCGACTGTCGTTGTACCTCCTCTTTCTCGAGGAGTTCGAGGAGCGCGGGCTCGCCACGATTCCCAGCACCGAGCTGGCGGCACGAGGCGGCACGACCTCGACACAGGTGCGGAAGGACCTCTCGCTCTTCGGCTCGTTTGGCAAGCGCGGGCTCGGCTACCCTGTCGCTGAGCTTGCCAGCCGGATTCGTGAGATCCTTGGTGTCGAGCGCGAATGGCGCGTGGTCATCGTCGGTGCCGGGAAGATCGGTCTGGCGCTTGCCCAGTATCGTGGGTTCGCACAGCGCGGCTTCCAGGTGAGGGCCGTCTATGACAGCGACCCTGCCAAGATCGGAACACGGAGCGACGGATTCGTGATCCGCGCGCTCGACTCGCTGCCCAGCGATGCGCGGGAGGGGCCCGTGGACATCGCCGTACTCGCGGTACCGGCATCGGCCGTGCAACGGGTGGCCGATCTCGTCGTGGACGCCGGTGTCCGGGCCATCCTCAACTTCGCGCCGCACCAGCTCAAGGTCCCGTCGCACGTTGCCGTGAAAACCGTGAACATGGCCATGGAGCTCGAGGGGCTTTCCTTCGTGCTCACGAATCACGACGACTGACCTGCCTGACGGCCTGGAGCAGGATGAGAAACTGCTCGGGCGTCAGGCGCTCCGGCCGGGTCTCCCCGCTCACGCCGGCGACATCCAGAACGCGTGCCGTCGCGGCGACATCGAGCTCGAACAAGGTGCGAATGACGCGCCCCATCTGCTTGCGACGGAGTCCGAACGCACCCTGCACGAAGCGTCGAAAGGCGTCTGCCATGTCGGGCGCCACGAGCGGCTCCTTCCGTGGCGTGAGTCGCACGGCGGCGCTCTCCACCGATGGCGGCGGCTGGAACGCGCCGGCGGAAATCGCAAAGAGAATCTCCACGGTGGCCAGTGCCTGCACATTGACCGAGAGGGCACCGTACGCGCGCTCGTCCGGCGTCGCCGCGAGGCGCTCGGCGACCTCGCGCTGCACGACGAACACCGCGCGTGACGGGCGCGGCGGCTCGAGCGCGCGAAAGAGTATCGGCGTCGTGATGTAATACGGGACGTTGCCGATCAACGCATAGTCCTCACCGGCCACGTCCTCCACCGACGTCCGCAGCACGTCGCCCTGCACAACGGTGACGCGATCATCATCGGCGTACCGTTCGCGCAGCACGTGGGCAAGCGCGCGATCCAGCTCGATGGCGACGACGCGGCCGGCGCGTTCGCGGAGCCGTTCCGTGAGCGCGCCGCGACCGGGACCGATCTCCACGACGGTCTCAGTGGAACCGGGCGCCAGCGCATCCGCGATGCGACCCAGGATGCGCGGATCGGTCAGGAAGTGCTGCCCCAGCCGTTTGAGCGGCCGCGGCAGTGCATCGTGGTGCGTCCGCATGCCTGGGCGCCGCGGTCAGCCGCGAATCAGTACGAGCGCGAGATCATCGCGTTGTACGGTGGCGCCGCCGTGCTCCTCGAGCTCATCGAGCACCCGACGCAGGATGATGTCCGGCGCTTCGGTGCGATAGCGACGCACGATGTCGAGCACCGGCTGCTCACCCAGCCGCGCATCGAAGCGGTTGCGCGCATCGCTCACGCCATCGGTGAACAGGAACAGCATGTCCTCGCCCGCGCGCCACGGCCGCTCCGCCGACGATGGGCTCGTCTCCACCATTCCGAGCGGTGGATCGATCGCCGCCAGCCGCTCGCTGCGGCCGTCGCTGCCGATCAGATAGGCATGGGGGTGGCCCGTATTCGCGTAGCGCAGCACGCCGGCCGCGGGGTCAATAATGCCGTAGAATACCGTGATGAACATCTCGGTGGAGACGAGCTCGTCGCGCACCGAGCGCAGGAGCGCGGCCAGCATCTCGCCCGGGTCGCTGGCGGATTGCGCATGGATGGCGGAGGCACTCATCGCGAGCGCCATGATGAGCGCCGCTCGGTAGCCATGGCTCGACACGTCACCGATCATCACACCGGTGCGGCCACCACCCAGGCGGAAGAGGTTGTAGAAATCCCCGCCAACGCTTTCGGTAGGCACGACGCGGGCCGCCACCTGCGCCTCGGGCTCCACCAGTTCGGTGCGCGGGAGCAGCTTCATCTGCAGGTCGTGCGCGAGTTCGAGCTCCTGCACCAGTCGTTGCTGGTTGAGCGAGGCCCGCACGAGGCGGGCGTTCTGAATCGCCGTGCCGATTTGCGTGGCGATGGCGCTCATCAACTTCTGGTCGCCGGCGTTGAACGGGTGCCCCCCTACGCGGTCGGACAGGTTCAGTACACCCAGTGGTTCGGCTCCATGCGTGGGTGCCGTCCACATGATGGGGACCGAGAGCATCGTGCCGCGCCGGTAGAGAGCTTCGGACGGACAGGGATCCGCGTCACCGTCCTCCGTGATGATGGCGCGTTGCTCGCGGAACGCGCGCGCCGACACGCTGCACTCGTCCTGCAGTGCAATGGGCGGAACATCGAGCGGCGGCGCGCCGAGCACCGCCACCGCCTGCAGCGTGTCCGTGACGCCCTCGTGCACCAGAATGGAGCCGCGACGCGCACCCACCGTGTCCGAGATCTCGCCGAGAATCGTGGCAGCGGTCTCCTCGAGTGAGACGGTACGGCCGAGAATCTCGGTGATGGTGTACAGCAGGTTGATTTCTTCGTACCGCTCGGCCAGTTCGTTGGCGGCGTGTTCGACTTCGATGGAAGACTGGAGGTACTGGGAGACGACAGGAAGGAGAAAACCGGCGCAGCGTTCGGGCGAAGCAAGCGTATCAGAGGAAGGTCCGAGGACGAGCCACGCACGCCGGCGTCCCGGTATGTTCGCGACCAGCACCGGCCCTCCGGGTGAATCCACCATGACGGGGGGCCCGCTGTCGAGCGGTGGCGTCCACCCCAGTATGCCGACCGCGGGCACCGAGGTCGCCACCCGGGTGGGGAGGTGCCCCTCGTCACCCAGCCAGACCGCCGCGCTGCATCCGGTGGCATCGCGGAAGCTGGTGAGAATCGTCGGGAGCTCAATCATGCCGGTGCAACGTCATGCGCACGACGTTCCCATGATTCGTGAAGCTTTCGACGCGGTCCATGAGGCGCGCCATCAGAAAGAGCCCTCGCCCATCTTCGCGCACGAGGTTCTCCGGACTGGTCGGATCCTGTGTGCAGGCGAGCAGGTCGAAGCCTGACCCCTCATCCACGACTTCGAGAATGACGCGCTCACGGTTGACGTCGCAGCGAATCCGCACACGGCGCTGGGTCACGTCGGCGTTCCCGCGCAGGATGGCGTTGGACAGCGCTTCCGTGAGGGCCACCGGCAGGTTGAGCGTGACCTGTTGGGGATGATATGCCAGTCGCGACACCTGGTGCGTCACGACTTCGACCACCCGTTCGATGTAGCGCACGTCGCTGGGAATCTCCAGCTCGAGCGCAACGTGCAGGCTGTCCAGCAGCGGCATGTTGCCGCGATCAGGACGTGACGACATCCTGCTGTGGCTCAGAATGACTGGAGCGCCCGTTCGCGAGTGTCCGTAATCTGAAAGAGCGTGTCGAGCTTGGTGAGCTCGAAGAGGGTCTTCAGATCATCGTTGAGATTCGAGAGACGCAACTCGCCACCCTGCTCGCGAATCTTCTTGGACAGCGAAACGAGGACGCCCAGCCCCGAGCTGTCGATGTAGCCGGTCTGGCTGAAGTCGATGAGGAACTTGCGCTCGCCCTTTTCGAGCTCATCGAGCACTTTCTGCTTGAGCTCCTGCCGGTTGCCGACGATCAGCTGGCCGGCCACGTCCACCACCACCACTTCACCGTTCTTCTGCATCGCGAAACTCATGGATCCGTCTCCCGTCGAATTCCGTCCGTGATTACGCGCCCCGACTCATCCGCGAGCAACGCGGTGACCGCGGCAACATTGATAATGTCATCGGCACCGGCTCCGCGCGAGAGATCGGCGCATGGCCGGGCGATTCCCTGCAGGATGGGCCCCACTGCGATGGCCGGCACGAGCCGCTCCACGAGCTTGTAGGCGATGTTCCCCGCGTCCAGCGAGGGAAAGACGAGCACGTTCGCCATGCCTCCCACCACGCTGCCCGGCGCCTTGCGCGCTGCGACCGACTCCACGAGCGCCGCATCGGCCTGGAACTCTCCATCCACCAGCAACCCGGGTGCCCGCTGCCGCACCAGCGCGACGGCCGACCGCACGCGATCCACCGAACCGCCCGACCCACTGCCAAGCGTGCTGTACGATAGCATCGCGACCCGCGGTTCGTCCCCGACAATCCTGCGCCGCGCGGCCGCCGCCGCGAGCACGATCTCCACAAGCTGCTCGGCGGTAGGTTCCGGGACGACGGCACAATCGGCGAACGTCAGGACGCGTTCACTGCTTCCGGACCGGGGAGGCAGCAGCAGATAGAACGCGCTCGATACCGTCGCGCCGGCGTGCACGGCTCCCACGCACCACAGCGCCGCACGGACGACGTGTGCGGATGCATGAACCGCGCCCGCGACGCAGCCATCGACCTCGTCGAGCGCGACCAGGCCATCGGCAAAGAACAGCGGATCGCGGGCCAGCGCTCCTGCCTCAGCCGCCGAGAGCCCCTTGGACGCGCGCCGGCGCAGCAGCAGATCCGTGACGGCGGCGAGCCGGGAATCGGCACGAGGGTCAACGCACGGGATTCCCGCGTCGTCGAAGCCGCGGCGGATGTCGCCGGAGTCCGCTGCGAGCACGGCAAAGGGATCGACGATTCCCTCGGCCTTGAGGCGATGCATTGCGGTGCGCGTGCGCTCGTCACCGCACTCCGGAAACGCAATGCGGCGAGGGACGGCGGCCGCGCGGCGCCGCAGATCGTCGATGAAGCTCACACGCTCCGGAACCGCTCGCGCAGCGCAGCGTACACGACCGGGTTCACGAGCTCCCGCGTGTCGCCGCCGAAGCGCGCGACCTCGCGAACGAGACTGGAGCTGACGTAGGTCAGATCGAGCCGCGGCATCATGAACACGGTTTCGAGTTCGGCGTTCAGGTGGCGATTCATGAGGGCCATCTGGAACTCGTACTCGAAGTCCGCCACCGCGCGAAGTCCGCGGATCGAGAGGGTGGCGCCGACGTCGCGTGCGAAGTCCACCAGAAGCCCGTCGAACTGGCGCACATCAACGCGCGTGTCACTCACGCAGGCCCGGATGAAGCGCATGCGCTCGTCGACCGGGAACAGCGGCTGCTTCGCCACGTTCGTGGTCACCGCGACCACCAGTTGGTCCACGAACACCAGACTGCGGCGGATGAGATCCTCGTGGCCGCGCGTGATGGGATCGAAGCTGCCGGCGTAGATGGCGGTGGTCATGGGTGGGCTGGTCAGGTGGCGGGATCAGGAAGAGCGTGCGATTCGCGTAGCGCGGCACGGCGGAAGATGGTGATGGCGGTGTCGCCGTAGCGGCGCAGATCGCCCGCACCGGACAGCGACTCACGGATCGAATGCTCGACGGCCAGCACGGTCGCAAAGGGGACCGTGTGCCAGCGCGCGGCGATTCGTTCGGCGAGCCCCATGTCGTAGGGCGGATCAGCGAACGCCAGGTCGAAGGCACCGGCGGAAAGCCGCTCGACGAAGCGAACGGCATCGCTCTCGTGCACGACACTCGTGTCACCAGCGTCGAGCGATGCGATGTTCCGGCGCAGCGCAATCAGGCTCCGGCGCGACAGCTCGACGAACTCGGCGCGCGCGGCGCCGCGCGAGAGTGCTTCGAGCCCCAGTGCCCCGGAACCGGCGAACAAGTCGAGCACACGCGCGCCGGGAAGTTCGAACTGCAGAATGCTCATCCAGGACTCGCGCACGCGATCCGCCGTGGGACGCACGCGGCGGTCCGTGGGCGCCGAGATGATCCGGCCGCGCCATCGGCCGCTCACGATGCGCATGGATCGCTACCGCCGAATGTCCGCCAGCTTGATCTGCAGCCGCTGCTCTCCATTCCATTCGTCCCGCTCGAGCCGGTACGCCACATCGACGGTCGCCGAGTCCGCCAGCTCACGCGCACGATCGGCCATTCCCCACCCGAGGGCGTCCATGTGCGCATCATCGTGCGCCAGGCGCAGCTTGAGATGATCGCGCTGCCGGCCGATGACACGAGGGGGCGCCGCGAGTCGCACGCCGCGGGCGACGAACACCGGCTGCGGATTCCCCACGCCATACGGCTCGAAGTGACGCAGCAGCCGTTCGAGATCCTCCGACGCCTCGGGCAGCGGAACGGCGAGGTCCACGTGCACGCGGCGCACGAAGTCAGCCTGCGTGAGCCGCTCGCGCGCCACGGCATTGAACGCCGCGGCGAACTCGGGTACGCGATCCGCCGGCAGGGAGACGCCGGCCGCGGCCTTGTGCCCGCCATAGCGCGTGAGAAGATGCCGGCACGCAGTCAGCCCGGCATGCAGGTCGAACCCGCCGATGGAGCGGCCCGATCCCTTCCCCTGTCCTTCGTGCAACGCAATCAACATCACTGGCCGACAGAACGCCTCGACCAGCCGCGAGGCCACGATGCCGATGACACCGGCGTGCCACCCCTCGCGCGCCAGCACGATGCCGTACGTCTCGTCCAGGTCGAGCGCCGCCGCCATGTCCAACGCTTCCGCCAGCGTCTCACGATCGAGCTGCTGGCGGCGCCGATTGGTCTCTTCGAGCACGCGCGCGATGGCGTTGGCCTCCTCCTCGCTCTCCGTCATGAGCAGGTCCACGCCGCGCAATGCGTGATCGAGCCGCCCCACCGCATTGAGCCGGGGCGCGAGAATGAAGCCCACCCGGCCTGCCGTGAGTGGCTTGCCTTCCAGTCCGGCGGAGTGAATCAGGGCCCGCAGGCCGACGTTTCGGGAGTGCTGCATGAGCTTGAGCCCGTGTCGCACCAGGATGCGATTCTCGCCCCTGAGCGGCGCGATATCGGCAATCGTGGCGAGCGCCACGAGGTCGAGCATTTCGTGAATGGGCGCTTCGCTCACGTCCAGGGCGCGCGCCAGCGCGAGCGCCAGCTTGTACGCCACGCCGACCGCAGCCAGATCCTTGTCCGGATACTCACAGCCCGGCCGCTTCGCATTGAGAATCGCAACGGCATCGGGCAGCACATCATCACTCGAAGGCAGGTGGTGATCGGTGATGATCACGTCAATGCCCCGTTCGCGGGCGGCGTGCACCGGCTCGACAGCCGTCGTGCCGCAATCGCACGTCACGATGATGCTCGCGCGTTCCTGGACGGCCGCATTCACCCCGGCCATCGTCAGGTCGTACCCATCCTCGACGCGCCGCGGAATGAACGGCAGGGCGGTGCCGCCGCAGTAGCGCAGCGCGCGCAGCAACAGCGTGGTGGAGCAGATGCCATCCACATCGTAATCGCCGTGCACAAGGATGCGCTCACCCTCGCGGATGGCGCGCACCAGGCG
>JBOHTE010000611.1:0-2293 GCA_050733555.1 Gemmatimonadaceae bacterium
GAAGATATGCTGTTGGGGAATGGGGAATGGGGAATGGGGAATGGCGGGAATCGGGAATGGGGAATCGGGAATGGGGACTGGGGAATGGGGAATGGGGACTGGGGAATCGGGAATGGGTGCATTCTCGTATCACGGGCGGTGGCACGAGAAAGAAATAAAATGGCGGCGGCTGCGACGGAAAGGTGAGGCGATCAGACAGGGTCCTGGAAATATTGGCGCGTCATTCAGGAGACGCGAGAAATGAAAACGCGGGACTATCGGGACCTCATCGTGTGGCAACGGGCCATGGATCTCGTGGGGGTCAGCTATCAACTTGCCGAACGGCTACCTCGGAGCGAACGGTTCGGCCTCACGGAACAGATTCGGCGTGCCGCGGCATCGGTACCGGGAAACATTGCCGAAGGAAACACGCGTCGCACCCGAGCAGACTACCTCCGCCATCTGTTCATCGCGCGGGCTTCACTCGCGGAGGTGTGCAGCCACGTCGAGTTGGCCTGCCGTTTGAACTACCTGCTGCAGCCGGAAGATGTACGGGAATTCCATGCGCTCTCAACCAAAACGCACCGCATGCTGTACGGCCTCATGAAAGCCTTGAAACAATGAGCTCCGCACGCCCCAGTGCTCATCGTCGCCCCGTCGCCTCCCCATTTCCCAACCCCACCATTCCCACCATTCCCACCATTCCCCATTCCCAATTCCCCATTCCCCGTCTCAGTCACCTGTCCGTCCCCAAATACCTCTCCAGTATTTCCCCGTACGCATCGATGCGCCGGTCGCGCAAGAATGGCCAGTTGCGGCGTGTGTATTCAATGAGCGCGGGATCGCATGCGGCCGTGAGCAGCGCCGGCTCGGTGCCGGCTTCGGCGATGATGCGGCCGAACGGGTCGGCCACGAATGAGTGGCCGAAGAACTCGATCCCGTCCGTGCCGGGCTCGGGCTCGAAGCCTACGCGATTCACCGCGGCGACGAACACGCCGTTCGCGATGGCGTGCGCGCGCTGTGCGGTGCGCCACGCATCAGCCTGCGCGGCGCCCCACTCGGCGCGCTCCGCGGGATGCCAGCCAATGGCGGTGGGGTAGAGCAGGATCTCCGCGCCCATGAGGCTCGTGATGCGCGCCGCCTCCGGATACCACTGGTCCCAGCAGATCAGCACACCAATCCTGGCGTAGCGCGTCTGGAACACGCGAAATCCCGACGGCGGACGCGATTCATCGTGTTGGTAGATCTCGCCCGGCGTGAAGTAGTACTTCTCGTGATAGAGTGGATCGTCGGGGATGTGCATCTTGCGATAGACGCCGAGCAGCGTGCCGTCGGCGTCCACCACCGCGGCGGAGTTGTGATAGACCCCGGGCCCGCGCTTCTCGAAGATGGGCACCACGATGACCACGGCCAGCTCGGTGGCGATGCGCTGCATGCGTTCCACGGCGGGACCCGGAATGGGTTCCGCGAGATCGAAGCGCTCCGCGTCCGTCACCTTGCAGAAGTACGGCGCGTTGAACAGCTCCTGCAGGCAGATGATCTGCGCGCCGCGACCGGCGAGGTCGCGAATGCCGCGTTCGGCGGCATCGAGCGTGGCGGCGGCGCTGTCACTGACGGCGGCCTGAATCAGACCGACGGTAAAGGGTGCGCTGGGCATGGTGCCGGAGAGTCTACACGGCATCGCGCCGCGCGTCTACAACGTGAACGGGCCGCATGAACGGACCGCCAGATCCGTTGGCGAATATCGTGGTCGCTCATAAATTGACGGGCCACGCACACCAGCCATGCACCGGAGATCCGCCCATGACCATCGGCCAGGCACTCCTCAGCGAATTCGATCAGGAGATGGCATCCACGCGGCGCGTGATCGAGCGCGTGCCGAGCGACAAGGGACCCTGGAAGCCGCATGCGAAGTCGTTCCCGCTCGGGCATCTCGCGCAGCTCGTCGCCGGCATGCCGGGATGGCTGGCGACGATCCTGCAGGCGCCGCGGCTGGATATGGCCGCGTCTCCCGGCTACAGCTTTGAGACGACGGAGACGCTGCTCGGGCAGTTCGACGCGAACGTGCGTGCGGCGCGCGCCGCGCTCGAGTCAACACCCGACGCGGCAATGGACCAATCGTGGTCGCTGGCCCGTGGCGATCAGGTATTCTTCACGTCCCGGCGGGGTGACGTCGTGCGCCAGACGATCAACCACCTGGTGCATCACCGCGGCCAGCTCACCGTGTACCTGCGTCTACTCGACGTTCCGGTGCCGGCGATCTATGGTCCCTCTGCCGATGAGGGCCCGAGGTTCTGACGATGCGGGAAGCGGT
>JBOHTE010000612.1:0-7157 GCA_050733555.1 Gemmatimonadaceae bacterium
CTCGATGAGCGCGTGCGGCGTCCAGCGCATGATCTCGCGATCCTTGAAGGTGCCGGGTTCGGACTCGTCGGCATTCACGCAGAGATAGTGCGGCTTGCCATCACCGGGTTTCATGAAGGACCACTTCATGCCGGTGGGGAAGCCGGCGCCGCCGCGACCGCGGAGGCCCGACTCCTTGACGACGTTGACGATGTCCCCGGGGCTCATGGCGAGCGACTGCTCGAGCGCGCGATATCCACCGCGCTGCTTCCAGACCCCGAGCGATCGCGCAGCCGCGTCGCCGAAATGCTGCGACAGGACCGGGGTCTCGCGCTCGTGTGGTGTGTGCGGATAGCCCATCAGGAATGCCGGCTGAGGATCTGTGGCACCGTGTCCGGCGTGACCGACTCGAGAAACTCCTCGTTGATCATCACCGGCGTCGCGAACCCGCAGGCGCCGAGACATTCGACTTCGATCACGGTGTAGCGGCCATCCGCGGAGGTGGCGCCCAGTTCGCTGCACCCGGTGCGCTCGAGGAATGCCTTGACGACCTGCTCCGCGCCGCACACGCCGCACGGCGACGTGGTGCAGACCTGGATGAAATACTTCCCCACCGGGTGCTGGTGGTACATGGTGTAGAACGTCACCACGCCCTTCACGTATGCCGGGGTGAGCGCGAGTTGCGCGGCCACTTCCGTCATGGCCGACTCGCTCACCCATCCCCGCTCGCGCTGCACGATCCAGAGTGCCGGGAGCAGCGCACCCGCCCTGGACGGATAGCGGGTGAGCAGTTCGTCCAGCTCCTGCTTCACCGCACCGGTGAAGATGGCCTCGTACGGTGTGTCGTGGCGGCCCGTCCCGTCAGTCTGCAGCGCCGTGGCGCCGTCGCCGGGTGTGTCCTGACCTTTCACCGGTCAATTTCCCCCATGACAATGTCGATACTGGCGTTGATGGCGATCACGTCCGAGAGCAGATGCCCCTCGACCATCTTCGGTATCGCGGACAGGTTCACGAACGACGGCGGGCGGATGCGCCAGCGCACCGGCTTGGCCGAGCCGTCCGAGACCATGTAGTAGCCCTTCTCGCCCTTGGGACTCTCCACCGCGACATAGCATTCCCCGACGGGCGGTCGCGGCCCCTCCATCACCTGCTTGAAGTGATGGATCATGGACTCCATGTCGCTCATCGCCTTCGATTTCCGCGGCAGCACGACACGATGGTCCGCGCTGTCCACCGGACCGTCCGGGAGCCGCTGCGCGGCCTGCTCGAGAATGCGCACCGACTGCCGCATTTCCTCCATACGCACCAGGAAGCGGTCATAGACATCGCCGTGTTCACCCACCGGCACATCGAAGTCGTATGTCTCGTAGTCGAGATACGGGAAATCCTTGCGGACATCGTACGCGACGCCGGACGCGCGCAGCAGCGGGCCGGACAAGCCGTAGTTCACGGCGTCCCCGGCGGACATCGCGCCGAGCCCCACTGTGCGCCCCACCCAGATGGCGTTGCGCGTGAGGATGCGATCCACTTCGTCGAGCGTCCGCGGCAGGTGGCGGATGAACGTCCCCAGCTCAGCCATCCAGCCGTCCGGGACGTCCGCGGCCATGCCGCCGACGCGGGTCGCCGTGGTCGTGAGCCGCGCGCCGACCCAGCTCTCGAGCAGATTGTACACCGCCTCGCGTTCCTGGAACGCCCAGAGGAAGGGCGTGAACGCGCCGATGTCAATGCAGAACGTGCCCAGCCAGACGAGGTGCGAGATGATGCGTGAGAGCTCCATGGCAATCACGCGGAGCACCGTGCAGCGCGGCGTGATGGTCAGTCCAAAAAGCCGCTCGGCGCCGAGGACGAACGCGACGTTGTTCCCGATGGAGTTGAGATAGTCCTCGCGATCGGTCCACGGCACGATCTGGTTGTACGTGCGGTACTCGCCGATCTTCTCGAAGCCGCAGTGCAGGTAGCCGATGTGCGGAATGCAGCGCACCACGGTCTCGCCATCCAGCTCGAGGACCAGCCGCAGCACGCCATGCGTGGCAGGATGCTGCGGGCCGATGTTGATGAGCATGTGCTCGGTGGCGAGCTCCGGCTCGAGCGGCGCCGGCGGCTCCAGCGTCGTCACCGTGCCATGGTCGTTGACGGTGAGCGGCGCGCGACGCGGCCGGCCATGCTCGTCCAGCCCCGAGGTGCCCAGCGCGACATCCACCGTGCGTGTCGTGGTGGCCACGCTATTCTCCCGTCCGTTCGCCGCCGGTGATCCGGCGGACCACGTCATCGGGGAGATCCTCGAACGCATCGACGATCGAGAGTTCTTCCATGGAGTAGCGCGCCTCCGGATTCGCGGCGAGCGCCTGGCGCAGTTGTTCCGAGCGGCTGAAGCGCCCGCGCAGCGGAAAGTCCTTCCGCAGCGGATAGCCCTCGTGGTACTGCTCCCACATCAGGATGCGACGCAGGTCGGGGTGTCCGGCGAAGCGAATGCCGAACATGTCGTAACACTCGCGCTCGAACCAGTCCGCGCTCCGATAGACGCCCCAGA
The DNA here is from genome assembly GCA_050733555.1 of Gemmatimonadaceae bacterium. Lineage (GTDB taxonomy): Bacteria > Gemmatimonadota > Gemmatimonadetes > Gemmatimonadales > Gemmatimonadaceae > JADGGM01. Next base: position 2,510 of record JBOHTE010000612.1, read on the forward strand.
CGCTCGGCACTTCGAGCGGCGCGTCGCGCGCAATCTCCACCTTGAGTCGCAGGAACCGGCGGAACGGAAGCGAGCGAAGATGCCACACGACCTGCAGCGGCAGCTCCGGGTCCCGGTATTCCACGGCGGTGACGTCCGAGAGGTAGTCGTAGCGCTGGGCAGGATCATCGTGCAGCCACCGGACGATGTCCGCCAGGCGTGCACCGTCCACGTACACGGTGGTCTCGCCCCAGATCACCTCCGTCCGGCCGATCGACGCGCCGAACTGCGCGCGCAGCGCATCCGCGGTCGGATTGGCGGCGCCGTCGCGATACGCAATGTTCGTTGGGGTGATGGGCGCCGGCTGCGGGGCCGCGGCGGCGCCGGGAAGCAGCGGCTGAAAGGCGTCGCTCACAGGCCGGACCGCGTCTGGTGAATCGAATTGCCGAACGGTTCGGACAATTCGTCGATGGCCTGCGGCGGGATGTACAGCCCGCTCGCGGGATCGGGCTCCATCTCGTGCCGCAGGTCACCGTCGCTCAGGCGTTCACGCCTCACCTTCTCCTGAAGCATCATGATCCCATACATCAGCCCTTCCGGGCGCGGCGGACACCCCGGGACGTACACGTCCACCGGAATGATCGTGTCGATGCCCTGCACCACCGCGTAATTGTCGAACATGCCGCCGGATGACGCGCAGGCGCCCATGGAGATGCACCACTTGGGCTGCGGCATCTGCATCCAGATGCGGCGGAGCACCGGTGCGAGCTTGAAGGGCACGCGGCCGGCACAGATGAGCACGTCGGCCTGGCGCGGCGAGAAGCTCATGCGCTCCATGCCGAAGCGCGCAATGTCGAAGCGGCTGGCGGCGGTGGCCATGAACTCAATGGCGCAGCACGCGGTGCCGAACGGCATGGGCCAGAGCGAGTACGCCCGGGCCGCATTGACCAGGAAGTCGAGGCGCGTGGCGATCCAGCTCTCCTGCGCCGGCGGGTCGAACGTGGCGGCACGCGTCCCGGGGTGCGGCATCAATCCCATTGCAGCGCCCCCTTCTTCCACACGTAGGCGAGCCCCACGGCCAGGATCACGATGAAGACCAGCATCTCGCCGAGGCCGAAGAACGACATGTGTCCCGCGGGGCACATGCCGCCGCTGAGCGGCATGGTGCACGAGAGCTGCCGGTAGAAGGCACCCCAGGGAATGAAAAACACCGTCTCGATGTCGAACACGATGAACAGCATGGCCACCATGTAGAACTTCACGGAGAAGCGCTCGCGCGCGTCACCGAGCGGCGGAATGCCCGATTCGTATGGGGTCTGCTTGACCGGCGTGGGACGGGGGCGCAGCGTCAGGTGGGAAGCCAACAGCATGAGAACCGCGTTGGCGGCGACGAACCCAACCAGCATGAGAATCGGGAAATATTCGCGATCCATCCGCCTCCAGATGTCGTGGAAAGTATGACGTGTTCCAGCCGTTGAACTTATCGCGTGGCGGGGACGAGTGTCAACGTGGCGAAGGCGGCGTGAGCGGGATAGATTCCGCGCGCATTTCCCGCGGTCGAACGCCGGCGCATTGCGGTCCCGAGATGCGCGCGCCGTCGTGGACGCCGTGCCCGTCCTTCACGTCCCGTCCCCTGTCATCCCCATGTCACTGAAATCGGACCGCTGGATTCGCCTCATGGCGATCGAGCACGGCATGATCGAGCCTTTCGCGGATCGGCAGGTGCGCGACGGCGTGATCTCCTATGGCCTGAGCTCCTATGGTTACGACATGCGCGTCGCGCGCGAATTCCGGATCTTCACGAACGTCCTGAACTCCGTGGTGGATCCCAAGCAGTTCGACCCGAAGTCCTTCGTGGAGTTCGAAGGCGATGTGTGCATCGTGCCGCCCAACAGCTTCGCGCTCGCGCGATCGGTGGAGTACTTCCGTGTTCCGCGCAACGTGCTCACGGTCACGGTCGGCAAGTCCACATATGCCCGCTGCGGCATCATCACGAACGTCACGCCCTTCGAGCCGGAGTGGGAAGGCTTCGTGACCCTCGAGATTTCGAATACCACGCCGTTGCCAGCGCGCATCTACGCGAACGAAGGCATTGCGCAGGTGCTCTTCTTCGAAGGCGACGAGGAGCCGGAAGTCTCCTACCGGGACAAGAAGGGGAAATATCAGGGGCAGCGGGGCGTCACGCTGCCACGGCTGTAAGGACGTCATTCCGTCGTCGCGCCGCCCGTCCCGGCCAGCGACGGCGGAGCCGGTCAGTCCCTATTCCTTGCTGCGCCACGCCGCGCGCGCATAGTCGTGATTCATTCGCGCGATGGTGTCGAGGCTGATTTCCTTGGGGCACGCTGCATGGCACTCGCCGTGCCAGGTGCAGGCGCCGAATCCTTCCGCGTCCATCTGCTCGACCATGGCGAGCACCCGCCGGTCGCGCTCGGATTGTCCCTGCGGCAGCAGCCCCAGATGCGAAATCTTGGCGCCGGCGAATAGCGACGCCGAGCCGTTCGGACATGCGGCCACGCAGGCGCCGCAGCCAATGCAGGCCGCCGCGTCCATCGCGTCGTCGGCCGCGGTCTTCGCGATGAGAATGGTGTTCCCATCCCGCGCGCCCCCGGTGGGTGCGGTGATGAAGCCGCCCGCCGCGATGATGCGATCGAATGCACTCCGGTCCACGACGAGATCCTTGATGACCGGAAACGCCTTCGCGCGCCACGGTTCGATGCAGATGTCCTGTCCGTCCGTGAAGTGCCGCATGAAGAGCTGACAGGTCGCGGTGCCCTTCTCCGGTCCGTGGGCAGAGCCGTTGATCATCATGCTGCACGATCCGCAGATCCCCTCGCGACAGTCGTGATCGAACGCGATGGGCTCCTGTCCCTGCTCGATGAGGCCCTCGTTCACGACGTCGATCATTTCGAGAAACGACATGTCGGCGCTGATGTCGCGGGCCTCGTACGTCGCAAACTTGCCAGCGGCGTCGGGGCCGGCCTGGCGCCAGACCTTGAGCCTGAATTTCACTTGTAGCTCCTCTGCGCCAGATGGACGTGCTCGAAGCTCAACGACTCCTTTTCCAGGCGCGGCGGCGTGTCGTCGCCCTGATACATCCAGGCCGACACGTAGGCGAAATGCGCATCGTCGCGCAGCGCTTCACCGTCCGGTGTCTGGCTCTCCTCCCGGAAGTGCGCGCCGCAGGATTCGCTGCGCTGCAGGGCATCGCGGCAAATGAGCTCTCCCAGCTCGAGAAAGTCCGCCACCCGTCCCGCCTTCTCGAGTGCCTGATTCAGCTCCGCGTCGCTTCCCGGCACGTTCACGTTGCGCCAGAACTCCGCGCGGATCTCGGGAATCTTCGCCAGCGCCCGCTGCAGGCCGGCGGCGTTGCGCGCCATGCCGCAGTCATTCCACATCACCTTGCCCAGCTCGCGGTGGAACGAATCCACCGTGCGCGTGCCGTCAATGGCGAGCAGCCGGCGCGTCCGCGCCGCCACGGCCGTTTCCGCCTCGCGGAACGCGGGATGCGACGCATCCACGGGATCCAGCCGGCGCGATGCGAGATAGTTGCTGATGGTGTACGGGATGATGAAGTATCCATCGGCGAGCCCCTGCATCAGCGCGCTCGCCCCCAGCCGATTCGCTCCGTGATCGGAGAAGTTCGCCTCGCCCGCCACGTGGAGACCGGGAATAGTGCTCATGAGACTGTAATCCACCCACAGCCCGCCCATGGTGTAGTGCACGGCCGGGTAGATTCGCATGGGCACCCGGTACGGATTCTCATCCGTGATGCGCTCGTACATCTCGAACAAATTGCCGTATCGCTCGCGAATGCTGTCCTGTCCGAGCCGCTTGATCGCGTCCGCGAAGTCGAGATACACGCCGCGCCCGCCCGGGCCGACGCCGCGTCCTTCATCACACACTTCCTTCGCGGCGCGCGACGCGATGTCGCGCGGCGACAGATTTCCGAAACTCGGGTATTTTCGCTCGAGGAAGTAGTCGCGGTCGGACTCGGGGATGTCGTTGGGCGGCTTCTGGCAGTCTTCCTTTCGCTTCGGCACCCACACGCGCCCGTCGTTGCGGAGCGACTCGCTCATCAACGTGAGCTTCGACTGATGCTCGCCGGCCACCGGAATGCAGGTCGGATGAATCTGCGTGAAGCACGGATTGGCGAATGCCGCGCCGCGCTTGTACGCGCGCCAGATCGCGGTCGCGTTGCACCCCTTGGCGTTCGTCGACAGGTAGAAGACGTTGCCGTAGCCGCCCGTGCCGAGCACGACGACATCCGCGAGATGCGTCTCGAGCTCGCCCGTGACCATGTCGCGGGCGACGATGCCGCGCGCGCGTCCGTCCACGACGATCAAGTCGAGCATCTCATGACGCGCGTACATCGTGACGCCGCCCTTGGCGATTTCCTTCTCGAGCGCCTGGTAGGCGCCGAGGAGCAGCTGCGGGCCGGTTTGGCCACGCGCGTAGAACGTGCGCGAGACCTGCGCGCCTCCGAACGACCGATTGGCGAGCAACCCACCGTACTCGCGCGCGAACGGCACGCCTTGCGCGGCGCACTGGTCGATGATGTTTCCGCTCAGCTCGGCGAGACGATAGACGTTGCCCTCGCGCGCGCGGAAATCGCCGCCTTTGATCGTGTCGTAGAACAGCCGATAGATGCTGTCGCCGTCGTTGCGGTAGT
>JBOHTE010000613.1:0-6552 GCA_050733555.1 Gemmatimonadaceae bacterium
GCGCGTCGCGCTGCCGCACGCGACCATGATCGTCGTCGATGATGGGTCCGACGATGCCACGCGCGCCATCGCGTGCGCGGCGGGCGCGCGCGTCATCTCCTTCGAGCGCAACCGCGGCAAGGGTGTCGCCTTGCGTGCGGCATTCGCGGAAGCGCTCGCGCGTGGCGTGTCGGCCGTGCTGACGGTGGACGCGGACGGCCAGCACGACGGCCGGCACGCGCCCGCCGTGCTGCACGCGCTCACATATGCCGATGTCGCGATTGGCGCCCGCGCTCGAAGCCGCGGCGCCATGCCGCTGGGGCGCCGGCTCACCAACGCGCTCGCCAGTTCCGCCGTGGGCACGATTGTCGGGGCGCCGATCGCCGATGCGCAGTCCGGATTCCGCGCCATTCGACGACACGTCCTCGAGCACGTCCATGCGCACGGCGAGCGCTACGAGTTCGAAACCGACTTCCTCATCCAGGCCGGTCGCATGGGATACCGTATTGTGGGTGTGCCCATCCCGACGATCTATGGGACAGCGAGCCATTTTCGCGTCGTGCGGGATTCCATGCGCGTGGTGCGGACGATCTGGCGCGGCCGGCACCGGGCGGCCCACTGATGCGGCTGCTGGTCTCGAACGATGACGGCATCCTCGCGCACGGGCTCGAGTGCCTCGTGCAGGCGGCCGAGCGCATCGCGGAGGTGACCGTCGTGGCGCCGGATCGCGAACAGAGCGCCACCAGCCACTCGCTCACCCTGCATCATCCCGTGCGTCCCGTGCAGCGCGGCACGCGCCGGTATCAGGTGGATGGAACCCCCACCGATTGTGTGATGCTCGCGGTGGAGGCTCTCATGCCCGAACGCCCCCAGTTCGTGCTGAGCGGCATCAATCATGGCCAGAACATGGGCGAGGACGTGCTGTACTCCGGCACGGTGGCGGCCGCCATGGAAGGTGTGTCGCTGGGCATTCCCTCCATCGCGATTTCGTTCGCGGGTGGTGAGCTGCGCGCCGATCCGGATCTCCTCACGAAGCAGGTGGACGTCGTCGAGCGGCTGCTGCGCCATCTGACGGGACTCGAGCACATGCCGCGTACCACGCTGCTCAACATCAACTTGCCGCCGCGACCAGGCAGCGATATCAAGGGGGTCCGGCTCACGCGGCTGGGCCGCCGCGTCTATTCGGATTCGCTCATGCGCATGCACGATCCGCGCGGGCGGGAGATCTTCTGGATCGGCGGCGGCTCCGCCTCCTGGAGCGGTCCCGAGGATTCCGACTTTCGTGCGGTCGCCGACGGCTACATCTCGGTCACGCCGCTCACTCTGGATCTCACCCACACACAAATGCTCGCGGAGGCGACCTCCTGGTGGTCGGACCTGCCCTGACACAGTTCCTCGGCGCGCGGCGTCGGCTGGTGGAGGACCTCCAGCAGAGCGGCATCCGCGACCTCGCCGTGCTGCAGGCCTTTGATCTCACACCGCGCCACCTGTTCGTTCCCACCGGCATGCGGCATCGCGCGTACGAGGACAGCGCGCTGCCCATCGGCAACGGCCAGACCATCTCACAGCCCTCAACGCACGCGCGCTACCTGGAGCTGCTGCGCCTGCACGGGCATGAGAAGGTGCTCGAGATCGGCACGGGCTCCGGCTACCAGACCGCGTTGCTCGCGCACCTGTCGGCCCAGGTCTTTTCCGTGGAGCGCGTGGCCCCGCTGCTCGAACGGGCGCGTGACGTACTGCGCGAGGCCGGCATTCGCAACGTGTCGCTGCTTGCCGGGGACGGTACGCTGGGGTGGCGCGACTACAGTCCCTTTGACGCCATCCTGGTGACGGCCGGGGCGCAGGCGCCTCCCACACCGCTGGTGGAGCAGCTTGCCGAGGGAGGCCGCTTGCTGATCCCGCTTGGTTCGCGGGAAGAACAGGAGCTGACGCTGCTCACGCGGCATGGCACAGAGCTGGAGCGGCGTGACATGGGACCGGCACGATTCGTCCCGCTAGTAGGTCTGCACGGGTGGCCAGCGTAGCACGCCAGTAGCGGGCGCCGCTCCGGACTTTCATATTGCCGATCGCCGTTTTGGAGAGACCGATGTCCCAGTTGCCCACAACGCCATCATCGCCCGGAACTCGGAGTGTCCGGTTGCCACCCTTCGTGCCCATTCTGCCCGGCACCGGGTCAGTGCCGTCACGTGCTGCCGCAGGGAGTCTCCGTTCGGCGCGCCTCCTCTTCACGCCACCATTCGCCCTGCGGGCCGCGCGCGTGGAGCCAGCAGCGACGGTTGCGCAGTTGCCGGTCGAGGCGTTCGCTCCAGAGGTTGTGAGCCAGGCGCCTGTTGAGCCGGAGCCCGCAACGCTCGAATCGTTCGAGGCGCCGCCGCGTGACAGTGAGTTCTCCGCTGCGCAACCGCCGGTCAGACTCCCCTGGACTGCGCCGGTCCTCGAAGCCGTCGAAGCGTCGACACCGGAATCGGCGCCGGTGATGCAGGTTGAAGCGCAGGCAGAGCCTGAGGTTGAAGCGCGGGTAGAACCGCAGGCTGAAGCGCAGGCAGAACCGCAGGCTGACATACGCGCTGAGGTAGAAGCCGAGGTAGAGTCTGACGTCGGCGCTGCGGTAGAGGCTGAAGCCGCGCCGGAAACTCAGCCAGAGGCGAACGCCGCAGCCACGGCGGCTCCTTGGACGGTCGTCGCGCCCGAGGCAGCAGCGACGCCCGCGACGGCCCCCGGACGGGATTTCTCCGAGACCGTCGAACCATTCGAGGACACTGGCTTCTCTGCGTTCCCGGCGGTGGCGGCCGCGCCTGCGGATGAGCTGAACGATGCCCTCGCCTGCCCGGATCTGTCAGCCACAACGACTGCGGAGCCCGACGACCCGCCCGCGGTTGCTCCGGATCAGGCGCTGGCGGGCATTGCGGAGGAATTGCACGATAGCGCCGCGCCCTGGGCGCAACCCGCTGAGACCGAGTACGAAAATGACCCCTGGTCGCGCACTGCACTCGCGGAGATGTTTCCGGATCCCAGAGCGATCGTCGCGGCGTCGCTCGAGCGTATTGCGCAACGCATTCGCGATGGAGACGTCAGCATTTCCCGCGATGCCAGTTCGAGCACGGATGCCGGTGCGCTGGCAGCCGTACTGGCGGCGCTGCTGCGGGAGACCGCGCACCGTTGAGATGTCCGTCGTTCGCGTCGAGGTGAGTGGGGCGGTGCAGGGTGTGGGATTCCGCTGGTTCACTCGCGAGACGGCACGCCGGCTCGATCTTGCCGGATGGGTGCGCAATCGTGCGGATGGCGCGGTCGAAATCGCGGTGGAAGGCGATGACGCGGTCGTGCAGCGGTTCCTCGGCACCGTCGAACGCGGGCCAGAGGGCGCCCGCGTCGAGACCCTGCGCCGCATGAATGCGGAAGGCCTTGAACCGCTGACGCGACCATTTCGCGTGCTGCGCTGACCGGATTCCGCATGCGCGACGGTGTTGACTCGACTCTCAACCGGATGCTGCGCGGCGCCATTCGCGACATTCCGGATTTTCCCAGAGCGGGAATCATCTTCAAGGACATCACGCCGGTCCTGCTCGACGCCACACTCTTTCGACGTACCACGCAGGCCATGGCCGCGCCCTTCGCGGCCGAGGCGATCACGCATGTTGTCGGCATCGAGAGCCGCGGGTTCATTCTTGGCGCGCCCATCGCGCAGCATCTGAATGCGGCGTTCGTTCCGGTGCGGAAGCCGGGCAAGCTTCCGGCGCCCGTGGAACGCGTGGATTATGCGCTCGAGTACGGACTCGATGCGCTGGAAGTTCACTGCGATGCCATTGGGGCGGGGGACCGCGTGCTTATCGTGGACGATGTGCTCGCCACCGGTGGCACCGCGCGCGCCGCGTGCAGCGTCGTGGAGCGGTTGGGTGGGGTAGTGCTCGGCTGCTCGTTTCTCATGACACTGTCGTTCCTGCCAGGCGTACAGGCGCTCTCGACGCGGCGCGTGACGAGCCTGGTCGAGTACTGACACGCGTCACTCGGGCCGGTTCGTTGCTCGGCTCCGATCTGACGCCAGTTATGTCATACTGGCACACCAAATACTACAACATCAGCAATCGCCTTCTCGCTCACCCGAACGGCCGCGAACCCGTGCTGGCGCCCTTCATGCACATCGCGCACTGCTTGGAGATGCCGTCACGCGACAAGCTCATCGAGCTCCAGGAGCGCGCCAACACGATTCGGCGCGACATCATCGAAATGCTCGTGGAAGCGGGGTCCGGACACTCGGCGGGTCCGCTCGACATGGCCGACGTGTTCACCGCGATGTACTGCCACATCCTGCGCCACGATCCACAGCGCCCAATGTGGGACGACCGTGACCGCCTCATCCTGTCCAACGGTCACATTTGCCCCGTGCGCTACGCCGCGATGGCGGAGGCCGGGTACTTCTCGAAGGCCGAACTGGCTCGACTGCGCCGCTTCGGGAGCCCGCTGCAGGGCCATCCTGACCGCACGCGACTGCCGGCACTCGAAACCACGTCGGGCCCGCTCGGCGCCGGCCTCGCGCAGGCGGGTGGCATGGCGTACGTCGCGAAGATGGACAACCGAAACTGGCGCGTGTACTGCGTCGTGTCGGATGCCGAGCAGCAGTGCGGGCTGCACTGGGAGGCCGTGCAGTTCGCCGCCAAGTTCAAGCTCGATCATCTCATCTGCATCGTGGACCGCAACGGCATTCAGATCGACGGCGTTACCGAGGATGTGATGCCGCTCGAGCCGCTGCGGGCGAAGTACGATGCGTTCAACTGGCAGTCATTCGAGTGTGATGGCAATGACATGGCCGCCATCATCGAGACGGTGGCCCGCGCCCAGACAGTGCGGCACAGGCCCTCCGTCATCATCGCGCACACGCTGGCCGGCAAGGGCGTGGAATTCATGGAGGGCGACTACCACTGGCACGGCAAGCCCCCCTCACCGCCCCAGGCCGTGGAGGCGCTGCGCGAGTTGCGCACGCTGGGCGGCAGAATCGAGGCCGGAACATGAGCGGCGCGCCGTCCACCACGCTGGAGCGACCCGAGGCGATGCACCTCGCGGAGTACCTCGACGCGAAGGCGTTGCGGCAGGTTGCCACGCGAGATGGATTTGGTGAGGGGTTGGTAGAAGCCGGTCGTCGCGATGCACGCGTGGTCGCGGTGTGCGCGGACCTCGCTGAATCCACCCGCATGCAGGGATTCCGCGACGCATTTCCGGATCGCTTCATCGAAATCGGCGTGCAGGAGCAGCTGCTCGCGGCAATGAGCGCTGGGCTGGCGCTCGCGGGAAAGATCCCGTTCATCGCCTCGTACGCCATGTTCTGTCCGGGACGCGCGTGGGAGCAGGTGCGCACGAACATCTGCCTCAATCACGCGAACGTGAAGATTGCCGGCGCCCATGCCGGCGTGTCGGTGGGACCGGATGGCGCGACACACCAGGCCATCGAGGACATCGCGATTCTGCGCCCCATTCCCGACATCACGATCGTCGTCCCATGTGACGCACGCCAGACGAAGCTGGCCACTCTGGCCGTTGCCCGGACGCCGTCGCCGGCGTACGTCCGATTTGGCCGCGAGAAGTCTCCCGTCATCACGACGGACGACACGCCATTCGAGCTGGGGCGCGCGCAGTTGTTTCGGGACGGGCACGATGTGGCGATCATCGCCTGTGGCATCCTGGTGTTCAATGCGCTCGTCGCGGCCGACGAACTCGCCCTGTCGGACGGACTGGAGTGCATGGTGCTCAACAACCACACCGTGAAGCCGATGGATGCAGCGGCCGTGGAGAGCGTCGCGCGCCGGTGCGGCGCGGTCGTGACGGTCGAGGAGCACGAGGTGCATGGCGGCATGGGGTCGCGCGTGGCCGAGATCCTCGCCGAGCGCTATCCGGTTCCCATCGAGTTCGTGGGCGTACACGACCGGTTCGGACAGTCCGGCACGCCGGCGGAACTGCTCGACGCGTACGGCATGGCACCGCCGTCCATTCGCGACGCGGCACGGCGCGTCCTCGCGCGCAAGCCCTGAGGCCACTCGTCCGACACCGCACGTCTCTGTGTCGCGCGCCCGTCATCCCTTGACGGACGCCGCCCGTCGACGGATGATTGCGTCACGGTATTCTGAAACAGAAACGTTTCGGTGCACATAGATTGTATCCATCCGTGCGGCCGGCGCGCCGCTGATCCTGCTTTCCTTCCTCATCAAAACCCAGAACACGGAGGTCAATCCCATGAGATTGTCCGGTACGTCGTGGGTGACCGTGGGCGCGAGTCTGCTCCTGTCGCTCCTGGCCGGTGTGCCTTCGGCCGTGGCGCAGCAGACCAGCACGATCCGCGGCACGATCATGGATTCTACGCTGCACGAGCCCGTGCCCGGTGCACAGGTGCGCGTCGTCGGCAGTACGATGGGTGCGCTGTCCACGAGCACGGGCACGTACGTGATACACAACGTCAACTCGGGCTCCGTGCAGATTCGCGTCCAGCGAGTAGGCTACGCGATGGCGGAGCGCACGGTGACGGTCGCGGCGGGTGACACCGCGGTGGCGGACTTCTCGCTGAAGCCTGTGGCGACCGTGCTGGCC
>JBOHTE010000614.1:0-1164 GCA_050733555.1 Gemmatimonadaceae bacterium
TTGCCCGGCAGTCCCAGGCAGAGCCGCGCCGACGCCGCTTCGCGGAGGAAGCGACTGTAGCGCACCCGTTGCCCCGTGCCAACGAATTGGATGTCGGGGGCGCGCGTCAGCATGTCGGCGGCGCGGCGGCGCAGCTGTGCCTCGAACTGGTACCCGAAGCGTCCGAATACATCGATGGTGCGGCCGCGCGTGGAAGGCTCGCGGAGTGCCCGATAGTAGCGGTAGTACTGCAATCCGGAAGCCACATAGCCGCCACGAATGATCCTGGGATCAGCGTATCCGTCGGTGCGGAATTGCAGCTTGATATAGAGGCTGCACGTGGCGAGCGCGTCGTGATTGATGAACTCGGCATGATCAGAGTAGTCGAGCACCACGCGGTGCGGCCTCTCGTCAACGAGGCATTCGAGCATGAGCGCACCGCGCCAGATCTGAGGCGTCGGCTGGATTTCCAGCACGTGCTGCCGGGCCAGCGCAGCACGGAGTGTTTCGGTCATGCTCGCAGCAGGTGTCCACTCGTATCGTGACGGCCATGCGATCCTGATTCGCGCCTGATCGTGCGCGGTCAGGTTCCAGGAGAGTGTAGCCGCGTGACCACGGCGATGAAGCAGATACGGGAGCTCAGCGAGGCGCCCTGGAAGATCGAGTGCGATCATGATGCGAACATATGGCCGCTCTATGACAGCACCACAAGATCGCCACCGCGAAACACCACCCTTGTGACCCCGTAGTATGACAGGCACCATCCCGCGATTCCACGAGGGCATTTCCATGGATTTCCTCCGCAACGATCTGCGCTATGCGCTCCGGCGCCTGCGCGGCAATCCCGCCTTCACTGTTGTCGTCGTGCTCACGCTCGCGCTCGGCATCGGTGCCAACAGCGCGATCTTCAGCGTCGTGGACACGGTGCTGCTCAAGCCGCTCCCCTATCCGAACGGCGATCGGCTGGTCACGATCTACCACGACTATCCGAGTCTGAAGCTCGAGGCGCCGGTGAGCGCACCGGGGTTCCGCGACTACCGCGACAGGACGCATGACTTCGAGTCCGTTGCGGTGGAGACCGGGTGGAGCGCGAATCTCACGGGCGTGGGGGATCCGCAGCGACTGCGTGGCGCGCGCGTGTCGGGGCTCTTCTTCCGTACCAGGGGCTACGCGCCCGCGCTGGGC
>JBOHTE010000615.1:0-6624 GCA_050733555.1 Gemmatimonadaceae bacterium
GGGACAGGTCGCTATCGCCTCCACGTCCAGCCGGGGTCTTCGTATGCGGGGCGCCGTGATTCCATGTCGTGCTTCAGCTCGTCGTCACGCGTGAGCGGCTGTGCATCGTCAAGCACGCCGAAGAGCGCGTGCGCCACAGCGTCAGGCAGTGGTGCAGCGCCCAGCAGGTCGGCGAGTGTCGCCGGCGGTGGCGGTGGCGGAAGCGGATGCACGAGCAGACTGCTCGCGAGCGACTGGTCATCGTGAATGAGAATGGAGCCGTGCTGGAGCAGCGCGCCGCGCTCACGGAATTGTGCGCTGCCCACGAGCTTGCGTCCGTTGGCAACGATCTCGCCCGCGACGGGCGCCTGGAAGCAGGGCGTGACACCGGGCAGCGGCGTGCGCCCGACCGCGACGGCTTCGCTCGCGGCGACTCCGAGCCGGGCGAGCCCCTCCAGCAGGAGACGATTGATCCAGTGGTACGATTCGGCCAGCGTCCCCATGCCGTTCACGGGCGCGGTAACGCTGTAGGTCACTTCGTGGTGGTGCAGGATGGCCCGGCCGCCGGTGGGGCGGCGCACGACGTCCACGCCCGCATGGCGGATGCGGTCCGGGTCGTAGCGGCCGCGCGCGGCCTGATTGCGCCCCAGCGAGAGCGTGGGCCGGACCCAGCCATACACACGGAAGAGCGGTTCGCCCGTGCGACGGGCGCGCTCCATGAGCGCGTCGTCCAGCGCCATGTTCTCCGCGCCGGACAGCGGCGGCGTGAGGAGCGTGCGCCAGTGCGACGGAATGGCTCGCTGGGCGGGAGCCGTAGCGCGGTGCGAGGCGACGGATGCAGACATCGATTGAGGAAGAGGGTCAGCTCCGGGCGTGGCTCGGATTCCTGACCGCAAGATGGCGCTTCGCCCCGCCGGATGGCAAATTACATAGCTGTGGCCGACGGCCACCTCACCCCGACCGGATTCCCAAGCTGCGCTGGCAGCGTTCGAGGACACCATGACCACGATGACCGAGCCGGTATCGCTGTCCGATGCCGACAGTTTCGTTCCCCGCCACATTGGACCCACGGACGCCGATGTCCGGGTCATGCTGGAGCTGCTCGGCTACGAGTCGCTCGACGACCTGATTGACGCCACGGTGCCGGAGAGCATCCGGCTGCGACGCCCGCTGGCGCTGGCCGAGGGGAAGAGCGAGACCGCCGCACTGCGCGGATTCCGGAAGGTGGCGCAGCGCAATCAGGTCTTCCGCTCGTTCATAGGGCTGGGCTATTACAGTTGCCTCGTGCCGCCCGTGATCCAGCGCAACATCCTGGAGAATCCCGCGTGGTACACCGCCTACACGCCGTATCAGGCGGAGGTGGCGCAGGGACGGCTCGAGGCGCTGCTCAACTACCAGACGATGGTCATGGACCTCACGGCGCTTCCCATTGCCAATGCGTCGCTGCTGGATGAGGCGACGGCGGCGGCCGAGGCGATGGCGATGAGTCACGCGCTCAAGGGAAGCGACACGAAGAACACGTTCTTCGTATCGCGGGACTGTTTTCCGCAGACCATTGATGTGGTGCGCACGCGCGCGCGGGCGCGCGACATCACGGTCGTCGTGGGCGATCATCGCACGTATCAGTTCGGTCCCGAGGTGTTCGGCGCGCTCGTGCAGTATCCCACGGCCGACGGCGCAATCAACGACTTTCACACGGTCGCCGAGCGCGCGCACGCGGTGGACGCGCTGCTCACGGTGGCCGCCGATCTGCTCGCGCTCACCCTGCTGGTGCCGCCCGGTGAATGGGGCGCGGACATCGCCGTGGGCTGCACGCAGCGCTTCGGCGTGCCGCTGGGCTTTGGCGGTCCGCACGCCGCGTATTTTGCCACGCGCGATGAATACAAGCGGCACATTCCCGGCCGCATCATCGGCGTGTCGCGCGATGCGGAGGGGCGTCCCGCGCTGCGCATGGCGCTGCAGACGCGCGAGCAGCACATCCGCCGCGAGAAGGCCACGAGCAACGTGTGCACGGCGCAGGTGCTGCTGGCCGTGATGGCGAGCATGTACGGTGTGTGGCACGGTCCGGACGGCCTCGAGCGCATCGCGCGGCGCATTCACCGGCTCACGGAAGCGTTGGCCGAAGGGCTGCGCCGGCTGGGCTACACGATCGCGCACGAGGTGTTCTTCGACACCATTCGCGTGGAGCTGGGCACGCGCAGTCTGAGCGACCTGCTGCGCGAGGCCCGGGCGCAGCAGGTGAACGTGCGCGTGATCGACAACGGCGCGGTGTCGGTGTCCAATGGCGAGAGCACGCTGCTCGAGGACATCGACGATCTGCTCACGGTGTTCAACGGCGGTACGCGGGCGCCCTTCACGGCCGAGGAGCTGGCGGAGGCGGTGGACGATCGTTTCGACGAGCGGTTCGCGCGCACGAGTGCATTTCTGACGCACCCGGTGTTCCACCGGTATCACTCGGAGACGGAGATGCTGCGCTACATGCGCAAGCTGGAGTCGCGCGACCTCTCGCTCACGCACTCCATGATTCCGCTGGGCTCGTGCACGATGAAGCTGAACGCGACGGCGGAAATGCTGCCGATTTCATGGCGCGAGATCGCGAAGCTGCATCCATTCGCGCCGCGCGAGCAGACGGACGGGTATTCGGTGCTGTTCGAGCGGCTGTCGCGCGCGCTGGAGGAGATCACCGGCTTTGCGGCGGTGTCGCTGCAGCCCAACGCCGGCTCGCAGGGCGAGTACACCGGACTGCTGGTGATCCGTGCCTGGCACGCATCGCGGGGCGAGGAGTCACGCGGCGTCTGTCTCATTCCGCAGTCGGCGCACGGAACGAATCCCGCCAGCGCCGTCATGGCGGGAATGCAGGTCGTGGTGGTGAAGACCGATGAGAACGGGAACATCGACCTGGACGATCTGCGCGAGAAGGCGGAGCAGCACCAGGCGTCGCTCGCGGCGCTCATGGTGACGTATCCGTCCACGCACGGCGTGTTCGAGGAGGGCATTCACGAGATCTGCGAGATCGTGCACCGCCATGGCGGGCAGGTGTACATGGATGGTGCCAACATGAACGCCATGGTGGGGCTGTGCCGGCCCGCGGACATTGGCGCCGATGTGTGTCACCTGAACCTGCACAAGACGTTCTGCATTCCGCATGGTGGCGGCGGGCCGGGCATGGGTCCGATCGCGGTGGCGTCGCATTTGGCGCCGTTTCTGCCGGGACACGTGGTGGTGCCGGTAGGCGGCGCGCACGCCACGGGCGCCGTTTCGGCCGCGGCCTGGGGGAGCGCGAGCATTCTGCCCATCTCGTACATGTACATCGAGCTGATGGGTGGCGACGGGCTCACGCGCGCGTCGAAGGTGGCGATTCTGAACGCGAACTACATGGCGAAGCGGCTCGAGGAGTACTACCCGGTGCTCTACAGGGGGAAGCACGGCACCGTGGCGCACGAGTGCATCATTGACCCGCGCGCGTTCAAGGCGTCGGCGGGCGTGGATGTGGAGGACATCGCCAAGCGGCTCATGGACTACGGCTTTCACGCGCCGACGGTGTCGTTTCCGGTGGCGGGCACGCTCATGATCGAGCCCACGGAGAGCGAGTCGAAGGCGGAGCTCGACCGGTTCTGCGATGCCCTGATCGCGATCCGCGAGGAGATTCGCGAGATCGAGCTGGGGAAGGCCGACCGGCTGAACAATCCGCTCAAGAACGCGCCGCACACGCTGGAGTCGGTGGCGTCGAGCGCGTGGGACCGGCCGTACACGCGGGAGCAGGCGGCGTTTCCGGCGCCGTGGACGCGCGAGTGGAAGTTCTGGCCGGCGGTGGCGCGCGTGGAAAGTGCGTTCGGGGACCGGAATCTGGTGTGTGCGTGTCCGCCGGTGGAGGAGTACGCGTAGCGCAGTGACGCCTGCGCGAAGGACGATACAGCCGGCGCACGGAAGAAGCGTACGTTCACTGGATTCGCCGGTACATCACGTTCCATGGCCGGCGGCATCCGAGGGATCTGGGTCCGGGCGAGGTTCAGGAATTTCTATCTTCTTTGGTGCTGCGGGATGACGTCGCCGCCAATACGCAGAACCAGGCGCTGGCGGCTCTGCTCTTTCTTTACCGACGCGTCCTTGGCGTACCGCTGCCGATGGGGGAGGTGCGCTGCACCGGCCTGTCGCTGGGGCAGATGCGCAAGTATCCCGACGCAGACCGAAGCTGGCAGTGGTGGTACGTGTTTCCCGCTGCGCGGAGATTCACGGACGCAGGGCGCGTACGGCGCCGTCATCATGTCCACGAGACTGTCGTGCAACGTGCATTCAAGGCCGCCGTTGCCCGGCCGGGCCTGACCAAGCGCGCGACGTGCCACACACTGCGCCACTCCTTCGCGACGCATCTGCTCGAGTCCGGGGCAGACATCCGAACCGTTCAGACCCTGCTTGGTCACTCCAACGTGCGGACGACAATGATGTACACTCATGTGCTGAATAAAGGCGGCCTGGGCGTACGGAGCCCGGCCGACGCCCTGTAGTCCCATCAGCGCCGCTCGGCGTGCGCGCCACCGATTGCGCACGTTATACAGCAAACGCTCGCAGCATAACATTCACGGTCGAACCAGTCGCAAGCTTCCAAGCTGTGCGTACGCAGGAAGTTATCTTGCCTGAGGCGTCAGACGCCTGCATGTTATGCTGCGCGGCCATGCAGTGATCCGCGCAGTTTCGCAGCATAAGATGGCTGCATAATGAGATAGTTAGGGAGCGCACATGACTTCTGAGGACGTGAAAGCGATTGTGGCGCGAGAACTCGCGACGTGGCGACCACCAGTAGTCGAACCAGGCACGACGATCGGCATCCCATGGACGCCCGAGCGATACCGCCCGGAGATTGAACGGCTGCGTGCAGCGCTCGTCACGCCGTACGAGCAGCGCTTCGCACTTCACGAGACGGACGACCCCGAGCCCCGGCGTGTGGAAGGCCAGGCGGTGTACTGGGTTGTTGCGTCGACGGGAGACATGTACCTGTGGTACGACGAAGCCACGGACGAGTTCGGGGTCGGTGAGCCGAGTCGGGAGGGCGCGCTCCCGAGGTCGATCGGCCTCCGCGGCGACATCGTCGGCTCGTTCTGCGCCTGGTGAGGCGGCACGGAGCAGCATACCCCTCGCTCCCTAACGAGGCGCTGAACTTGACGAGCGGTTTAACAGGTTGCTGAAAAAACGATGCGTGAGGGCGAACACTGCCGTGTGGAGGGTGCTTCGTGAAGAAAGCGCAGGGAGCGGGGCGCGCACCGCGCGCGTGAGCACGCCGCTCCGCGCCCTAGTCGGCGCTCGTCGGGGGGGCGCATGGCCTCCGTCGGCGAACCGCTACCCTGGCGCGGGCGCGAGGAGCGAGCGCACTCGGACGAGATTATACGCCGCCGTGGTGAAGGTGAAGATCCAGCCGACCATCTCGGTGCCGCGATGATGCAGCTTCCGCAGCAGCCCCACGCATTTGCCCCAGCCAAAGCCCTCTTCCACCAATTTGCGTTTGCGCTGACTGACCGCGAAGCCCGCGTGGCGCGTCGTGCGTCGATCCACCGCGCTGCGGTGCCGGCGCGCGTGGACATTCGGCGCGACATGCGGCGTGAGCCCCAGGCGACGGACATCGGCGATGAAGTCGTCGGTATCGTACCCCTTGTCTGCGCCCAGTGTGCGACGGCCCCGACGCGGAGCGAGGCAGGTCACCATCTCCAGCGCGGCATCCCGTTCGGCGTGATAGCCGGGCGCGCGGACATCGGTCTGCACGATGAGCCCGTGCCGGTTCTCCATCAGCACGCTCGCCTGATAGGCGAGCATCGCTTTGGACCCCGGGTTCTTCTTCGCCAAGCGTGCGTCGGGATCGGTGACCGAGCGATGCGTGGCATTGCTCCGCTTTTCTCCACGAAAGTCGATCGTCGGGTTGCTCGGATCGTCGTCCGAGGCGGGCGGCGTGGCCGCGGTCTCGAGCGGGCGGATACTCTTCTGGCTCGCCCAGGCCTCGAGCAGCGTCCCGTCCACAGTGAAGTGCTCATGCGAGAGCAACCGATGATCGTTCGCGACAACGAGCACCTGATTGAAGAACGCCTCGGCGATGTGGCCGTCGAGCAACCGGTCCCGGTTCTTCGTGAACACGGTCGGCACCCACACGGCATCATCCGGCGTCAGCCCGACGAACCAGCGGTAAAGCAGATTGTAGTCGAGCTGCTCCATCAACTGGCGCTCGCTCCGGATCGTGTACAGCACCTGGAGCAGCAAGGCGCGGAGCAGTTGCTCAGGCGGGATCGACGGACGCCCTATGCTGGCGTACAGCGTCTGGAACCGCGGCGACAGCACCGCCAAGACGGGGTCCACCAACCGGCGCAACGCGCGCAGCGGGTGGTCGCTGGGAATCCGGTCTTCGATGGACCGGTAGCTGAAGAGGATCGCCTGCTGCTCGTCAGAACCACGCATCGCTACGCTCGCGCCGAGAGGTACGCCAACATAACATTCCGCTCGCGGCCTGCGGTTACGATTTCATGAGTTTTTCAGCAACCTGTTAGGGATTGCGCATGCTGCGCATGCGTTTCTATTTGATTGGTTCGCAGCTTAACTCGGGCGTTGGAGGGACCAAAAGGGTCAGCGATCGGGCCAGCGACCGCGCGTCACAGGGATTAGTGT
>JBOHTE010000616.1:0-7055 GCA_050733555.1 Gemmatimonadaceae bacterium
GTCTGGCTTTGGCTTTCTGCGCAGTAAACTCGGCCGCGCAAGGCCAGGCCATCAGTAATTCCAGCGGGCATTGTTCGGAGTGCGCGGGAACGTATCCGTATGAGGTATGTCAACCTGTAACTGGCACGACAGAGGGCCATACGATTTGCTGGATCGATGGTAATAATAGTTGTGAAATTGCAGGATCAAAATGCAACTCACAGCCGGATATTCTGCGAGCCAATGTTGTCGGAGCAGACGGATCATTCACAGTCGCATCTGTTCGTCCGATAACCATGATCGTTGATGCTCCTCCGCTAGCCTCGATTGCCCGATTGACGAGTAGGCAGGCCGTTCAGAGCATGTTGATCGACAATCGCACATTTGAGGTGAATTGCGCTGGGATAGTCACGCGCCGGACCTATTCAGTCGCGCAACTGCAGCGTTTCGAGACCCAGACGCGCTCGCTGCAATTATAACATATCAAGGCCCGCTGGAACTTTGAGCGCGCGAGTCGGGCGGTCAGTCTGACTCGCGCGCCTGCACTTGTTAGTCGCACGCTCGAGGAGCATCAAGCGCCGGTCCGGCGACGAAACTCCCGAACGCAAATTGGCCATACGTAGGATGCACGTCTCAGGACACTAGGGCAGTTGGATGGATTCCACATAACGGCAAGAGCTCGACGGCTTCGCTTCAGCTTGCATCTTAACGTCACCTGTCGGCTGTTCAATTGAAAAATATGTCTGTGGTTGCACATACCTTCCGCGACGCGACTAGGAGCATCAGACGAAGCAGGGGACTCTTCGCCGTCGGAGTCGTTTGCCTGGCAATAGGCATTGGGGCAAATCTCGTAGTATTCCAATTGGTTGACGCCTTGTTTCTCGAACAGCCAAATGGAGTGATTGCTCCAGAAAGACTTGCACGCATCGATGTGAACGCGTTGGAGCCGTTGGGGCACACGTCGTTCACGACAGTCTTGTCTTATCCGGACTTTGTGGATTTGAAGGAACAACTGGTCGACGGTGACGTAGCTGGATACTTCCGTGGCGATCTCGCCGTGGAGATCGGGGTTGCATCGAGCATCGCTCATGTGGCGGCCGTCACAGACGACTATTTCACGGTTCTTGGAGTTCAGCCAGTTAAGGGACGCCTATTTGTTCCCGGGCAATTAGTGGCGGACAAGTCCAGTGACGGTGTTGTAGTGAGCTATGCGTTCTGGCAGCGTGCCTTTGCCGCAGACAGCGAAGTTCTTGGAAAGACCATCCGCGTGCAGGGGCAGCAGCTAGCCGTTATTGGCGTCACGCACCCGCAGTTCACCGGCCTGGAATTGAGCCCGACGGATTTGTGGGTTCCCATCAGCATGGCTCCCATGTTGTACAGGGGAACCTGGGCGTCAGAGCGTGAACCTCGGTGGCTCGATGTAATCGTTCGAATAAGAGAGGGTGCTACACGAGCGAAGGTAAGTGGCGAGGTCAGTACGATCTATCATCGGGCTGATATTGAACGGCAGGGGGCGAACTCCGCGGCGGCATCCAGCGTGAGAATCAGTGTCGGTCCGCTCCTACGCGCGCGGGGCGCCGCGCCGATGGACCAAGCCAGGCTCGCGATCTGGCTTGCGGCAGCCTCGCTGATCGTCCTGTTGCTTGTATGTGTCACGATGGGTGAATTATCTGCTGCGCGCAATGTCAAGCTTCGGCGTCTAATGGCAATTCGCCTCGCCTTAGGGAGCACTCCGCATCGATTGATGGCCACCTTCCTTTTAGAAGGATTGATGCTCGCCACTGCCGCATCATTCGTGGCAGTTTTGCTGAGCTATATTCTTGGAGGTGTCCTTCTAAAGCTTCTGTTTCCAACAGAGTTGGCCACGCCAACCAATTGGCTTCGCAGCGGCGCTGTCGCAGCGGTCTTGCTTTGTTTGTCCGGCCTCGCGACTGCAATTGCGCCCAGCATCCAGGCGTGGCGATCTGACATCGCTATGCTACTGCGACATACACCGGCCAAGCTACACGGTGTGGCGATGCGACAGGAAGTCTTGGTTGCGCTACAGCTTATGCTTTCTGGGCCCCTTGTTGTCGCCGCGATTCTCCTTGCACAAAGCTTTTGGCAGTTAAACCATGTTTCACTCGGTTTCAGGTCGCGCGGAGTGTTCGTCCTGCCCCTTGTTGCGCCAAATGATACGATTTCCTCGCGCGACCTTAGCGCCTTCAGCCAGCTGATACTCGCACGAGTGGGGAACGTACAGGGAATTACGGCAGCCAGCACATCATTCGGCGGACCTTTCGCAGGAGCGATGTTCGCTCAAGTCTCTCTCCCGGGTAACATCGACCTCGCAGGCGATGCGGGATCCTACGTAAATAGCGTATCGTCCGAATACTTTTCGGTGCTTGGCATTCCGGTGCTGAGGGGGCGCGTTTTCACTGCTGAAGACGACCGAAATCCAAGTCCCGCCATTGCGGTTGTGAACGAACGCTTTGCGCATACGTTTTGGCCAGGTAGCACCGCGATCGGAAAGTGCCTGTTATTAGCGGCGGGCAGCGAATGCACTCGAGTGATCGGTGTAGTCGGCGATACTAAGCTCATCTCCATGTGGGAGCACCCGATCCCCCAACTTTTCGTTCCGCGGAGTGAGGCGTCACTCTTGCCTGTTAATCAGCTCATCCTCTTCGCTCGTGCCACTGCGGGACTCGCGGCTGTGCGACGCGGGCTTGAACAGCAGCTTGGCACGGTTTTGGGATCTGATAAACTCTTATGGGCGCAGTCGCTTGATGGCCGTATCGCACCACAAACGTACCCATGGCATGTGGGCTCTGTCCTGTTCGGTGTGATTGCGCTTCTTGCGCTCATCATCGGCGCAGTTGGCTCTTTGGCTCTTGCGTTTCATAGTGCCGCTCGACGCGAATTTGAGTTTGCCATTCGCATGGCGGTTGGCGCAACTTCCCGCGATCTAGTGTGGCTCGCGCTGTTTCGTTCTTTGGTTGTTGGCGTAGTGGGAACGGCGGGAGGATGCATATTGGCTCTGACTTTAACCCATTCGCTGGGCAGGCTCCTCATTGAAACGGGCCACTCGGAACTTCTGGTTTTTGGGATGACCGGCATCCTGATGATCGGGCTTGTACTAGCAGCCGCCATCGTTCCTGTCTGGCGAATTGCCCACGCCGAGCCTGGTGTTGTACTTCAACGTGCTGCGACCTAGTACTTACTTGAATAAATCAGCGTAATGCTTCTTGAGCGGCACCTGATGCACGACCTCTTTCGTCCACTCGAAGGGGTGGGCCTCGGCTTGCCACGCCGTGACGAAGGCATCGATGGCGTCCCGGAGCGCGCGGACACTGGGGAAACTGGCACCCCGGAGCGCGGCGCGCGAGAGGATGCTGAACCAGACTTCGATCAGGTTGAGCCAGCTCGCGTGGGTCGGCGTGTAGTGGAAATGCACGCGCGGGTGGCGCGCGAGCCACTGGTCGTGCTTCGGCTTGTGGGTACTCAGGTTGTCCAGGACGACATGCAGGTCCTGCTCGGGATAGGCCGCGACGACCCGATTCATGAAAGCCAGAAACTCCACGCGGCGGCGGCGGTGGTAGTGCGCGGCGACGACCTGCCCGGTCGCGACCACGAGGGCGGCGAAGAGGGTCGAGGTGCCGTGGCGCGTATATTCGTGGGCGAAGCCCGTCAGGGCCCGCCCATTGGGGAACTTGAGGTATCCCTGGGCGCGCTCCAAGGCCTGGATGTGCGGCTTCTCATCGACGGCGATCACCAGGGCGTTCTCCGGCGGGTGCAGGTAGAGGGCGACGAGGTCGGCGGCCTTCCGCGCAAACTCGGGATCGGTACTCACGCACCAGCTCCGCCGCCGTGCCAAGGCGATCCGGTACTTCCGCAACGTGGCCCACACCTGGTCGGCCGAGACATCGCCCAGGGCGCGCGCGACGAGCCGACCGTTCCAGTGCGTGTAGCCGGCCGGGGGCCGCTCGTCGAGCTGCGCCAGGATGCGGCGCTCCGTGGCGGCGGTGTACACCCGGGGCTTGCCCGGCCGCGGCGCATCGCGCAAGCCGGCCAGGCGCCGCGTGGCGAAGCGCGTGCGCCACTTGCTCACCGTCGCCGGGCGCGTGCCCAGGGCCTGGGCGATGGCGTTCGTCCCCGCACCGGCCGCCGCGCGCAGGATGATGCGCGCCCGAAAGGCCTGCCGGTGCTCACTGCGCCCGGCGCGCGTCCACCGCTCGAGCGTCTCCGTCTCCTCCGGCGACAGCGTGAGGATCGCTGCGACGTACCTCATGGGGCCCCCTCCTGCAAAAGGTGCCCCACGGTATGCCATGACGCTTTCTATGTCAAGTAAGTACTAGGAGCAGTTCGCACAAGTCAACATATGGAATGAGCGCCGTGGCTGACATAATCGCTGAAGCGGCGCCGCATCCATGTCTGGTCGAAGCGCAATCGATGCGGAAGCGAAGTGACGGTTGCATTGCACCGTAGCGCCATCTGCGCGCTTGATCTCGCCATATGGAAGGGAGCAGAGGTATATGACGGTGCCAAATGAGCCGCCATTATCGCCGTCTCCGCTCTTCCTTCACTCCGGTACACTCCCACGCCATGATCCGCCGCCTTCCTCTGCTGCTTCTTCTCGCATCCGGCCTCCGCGCACAGAGCGCCGCCGCGCCCACCGGCTACGACTCCACGCTCTTCGCCGGTCTCCACTATCGCATGATCGGTCCCAATCGCGGCGGCCGCGTCACCACTGTCACGGGCGTGCCGTCCGAGCCGCGAATCTTCTACATGGGCGTCGCCAGCGGCGGCGTATGGAAAACCACCGATGGCGGCGCGAGCTGGCGCCCCATCTCCGACGGCTACTTTGCGGCTGCCTCTACCGGTTCCATCGACGTCGCGCTCTCGAATCCCGACATCGTGTACGTCGGCACCGGCTCGGATGACATCCGGAGCAACGTCTCCACCGGCCGCGGTGTGTACAAGTCCACGGACGCGGGCAAGTCGTGGAGGTTCGTGGGCCTCCGCGAAGCAGGGCAGATCGGCGCGGTGCGCATCGACCCGGCGAATCCCGACATCGTGTACGTGGCCGCGGTGGGCAACGCGTTCGCGGCGAATCCCGAACGCGGCGTCTATCGCACGAAGGATGGCGGCGCCACCTGGGAGAAGGTGCTCTTCATTTCCGACACGACCGGAGCGGTGGACCTCGAGCT
This sequence comes from Gemmatimonadaceae bacterium, assembly GCA_050733555.1. Taxonomy (GTDB): domain Bacteria; phylum Gemmatimonadota; class Gemmatimonadetes; order Gemmatimonadales; family Gemmatimonadaceae; genus JADGGM01. The sequence continues at coordinate 5,166 of JBOHTE010000616.1, forward strand.
GCAGCCCGGTCATCCCAACGTGATCTATGCGTCCATGTGGCGCGGCCAGCGCACGCCGTGGACCATCATCAGCGGCGCGCACGAGGGCGGCCTCTACAAGAGCGTGGATGGCGGCGACCACTGGACGAAGCTGGGTGGCGGCCTTCCTGCGGGGCTCTTCGGCAAGAGCAACATCGCCGTGACCGCGGCGAATCCCGACCGCGTCTATGCCCTCATTGAAGCCAAGCCGGGGAGTGGACTCTATCGCTCCGATGATGCAGGCGAGCACTGGGCGCTCATCAACACACAGCCCACGCTCATCACGCGGCCGTTCTACTACACGACACTCGCGGCGGATCCCACCAACGCGGACGTCGTGTACGGCGGCGCGGAGAGCTTCTTCAAGTCCAGCGACGGCGGCAAGACGTTCCACCGCATGCCCACGCCGCACGGTGACAACCACGACATGTGGATCAGCCCGAAGGACGGGAACACGATGATCCAGTCGAACGACGGCGGCGCCAACGTTTCGTACGACGGCGGCCGTACGTGGTCCACGCAGGACAACCAACCCACCGCCGAGATCTACCAGGTGGCGACGGATAATCAGTATCCCTACCGCGTGTACGGCGCGCAGCAGGATGCGTCCACCGTGATCGTGCCCAGTCTGCCCGACATTGCCGATCAGGCCGAATGGCAGCCCGGCCCCGGATGCGAGACCGGCCCGATCATGCCGAATCCCATTCGCCCCGACACGGTGTATGGCGCCTGCAAGGGGCAGTTCAGCCGCCTGGACCTGCGCACCGGACAGGAGAAGAACTACTGGGTGGGCGCGCAGTATCTGTACGGCTACAACCCGAAGGACATGAAGTACCGCTTCCAGCGCGTCTCACCCATGGAGGTGTCGCCGCACGATGCGCGCGTGATCTACTTCGGCTCGCAGTACGTGCACCGTACGACGGACGAAGGCGTCACCTGGACGCGAATCAGCCCCGATCTCACGGCCAACGATCCGGCGAAACAGGTCGCTTCGGGCACGCCGATCACCCGCGATGCCACGGGCGAGGAGTATTACAGCACGCTCTATGCGATTCGCGAATCGCCGTTGGCGAAGGGCGTCATCTGGGCCGGCGCGAACGACGGGCCCGTACATGTTACGCGCGACAACGGCAAGACCTGGCAGGACGTGACGCCGCACGATCTGCCGCCCGGCGGGCGCGTCCAGAACATCGAACCCTCACCGCGCCGCGCGGGCTCCGCCTACATCGCCGTCTATCGCTATCTGCTTGGCGATTTTCATCCGTACATCTATCGCACCGAGAACTACGGCCGGAGCTGGACGCTGCTGACCGATGGCCACAACGGAATTCCCGCCGACTGCCCGACGCGTGTCGTCCGCGAGGACCCGGTGCGCGCGGGACTGCTCTACGCGGGCACCGAGTTCGGCATGTTCGTCTCGTTCGACGACGGCGGACACTGGCAGTCGCTGCAGCTCAATCTTCCGGTCACGCCGGTGACGGACCTGCAGGTGCACCGAGGCGACCTCGTGGTCGCGACCCAGGGGCGATCGTTCTGGATTCTGGATGACCTCACGCCGCTCGAGCAGCTCGACGCGCGCGTGGCGTCCGCGGCACATCATCTCTTCACTCCCCGTCCGGCGTATCGGATGCGCTACTTTGCCGGGCGCGGCGGACCAGCCGCTCCGGAGTATCCGCCGTCGGGCGCCATGATCGACTATTACCTGGCGCGGGATGCCGCGCACTCGGTGCGGCTGGACATTCTCGATGCCCGCGGAAAGGTGGTGCGGAGCTTCACCGCAGACAGCGCGCAGACTGTGGCGCGCGCGCGCGATGCCGGAGCGGGCGATAGCGGTGATGATGAGGGTGGCTTCCGGCGTGCGTCCCGCACGCC
>JBOHTE010000617.1:0-6583 GCA_050733555.1 Gemmatimonadaceae bacterium
CCCTCGGTACTGCGGGTCCGCTCTGCTCCCCCACGCGGGTGGCTCAGTGCTCGGCCCACTCCCCTCCAGCTACCAGTTTCCCGCTAGCGCGGCTGTACCAGCTACCGGCTACTGGCTGCCAGCGACCTCTTCAAACCAGCTACCAGAACGAGACAGGACAAACAGGATTGGCAGGATCAAGAGGATTGTGGGAAGCTGAGTCCCAAGGTTTCAGTCCGTTCACTGAATGACGGCACGTGCTTCGGGAACGGCACCGTGAGGATCCTGTGAATCGTGTCAAGCCTGAAATTCTGTCTTGTTCTGGTCGCTGGTTTAACGAGGGTCGCTGGCTTAACCTGGCTAGCCGGTAGCACGTACCTGGTGGGGGCGGAGAGTGGGGCGAGCATCGAGCTACTGGCGCGGGGGAGCAGAGCGGACCCGCTTTACCGAGGGTCCGCGGCGCTCCCCCGCGCCGGTAGCCCACCGAGTCCACCGAGTCCACCGAGACCAACGACCAGCGACCGCAGTCTCACGGCACAACATCTCCCCCGTTCGCTTCCAGCACGCCGCAGATGGTGGCGGGGCAGGGGGGAGTGGGCGGGCGGGTTTCCGCGATCAGCAGATCGTCACCCGCGACAATGCGGTCGCCCGGGAGATGGTTGAGCTCGCGCAGCCGAGCGGCGGTCGTGCTGTACCGGCGCGCGATGAGATCAATGGCGTCGCCGCGGCGTACGCGGTAGTACTCGCGCACGGGCGGCAGTGCGGCGACCGAATCGTAGAACTGCTTCTCGCGCCGTTGCGCGAGCAGGATGAGCGAGGCACGGCGTCGCGCGGCGCTCACGAGAGCGAACAGCGCGGTGTCGCGACGGCTGGTGTGCACGGCGAAGCGCCGCGATCCGGTTGCTCCCGTCACCGTGACATGGCGATCGAGCGCGACGCCCCCGGCCTGCACGGCGAACGCGCTATCGTATGGCACGAGCGCCACGTCGAACACGCGCGGCGAGCTCTCGGAGGGGTAGAGTTCCGGCACTACTCCCACGAAGATCACCTGCTGCGTTGTGGCGGCCAGCACACCATACGTGGCGCGATAGAAGTCGTACCAGTGGCGCTGTGACACGGGCACGCTCTGCAGGACGCGTTCGCCGCTCTCCAGATGGTTGGGGACCTCCCGCGCCGCGATTCCCTCGGCGGCGGCCCGATCGTGCGCGTTGGTGTAGAAGGCCAGCAGCACCACCAACACCACCGCTGTGGGCGGGGCCAACCACTTCACGGGGACCCGCGCGGGGCGTGCGCGAAGGCGGGGGGGCTCGGTGGTGTCGGACTGCACCGAGCCCGCGTCCTCGCCGCGCGCTGACCCGCGGCGCGCTGACCCGCCGCGCAGGAGCTGCGCCTGAATCATGAGCCACGCCAGCACGCAGGGAATGGTCTTGAGATGAAAGCGGACGAAGACATCGCGCTGCAGCCAGTGCGGCATGATCTCGGTGGATGAGAGTGACACGACCACAACGGTGAGGACCATGAGGGTCGTGCTGAGCCAGGTGCGTGGCGTCGCGACGAACCAGATCACAATACCCGTCACCGCGATCACGAATGACGGCGACTCCGCCCGGAAGTTGAAGATCACCATGTAGACGAGCAGCGAGCAGAGGAAGAGCAGGCGGAATTCGCGCTGCTCGAATCTGGCGCGGCGCAGCGCGAGGGGAAGGAGGAGCAGGACCGTGCCCACGAGTTGCACCGGCCAGTTTCGCACGTGCAGACCGAACAGCGCTCTGAGCTGCTCCATTACGCCGCCATACGGTCCCGCGCCTCCCACGGCGACGATGAGCGATTCGTCGCTGGACACGATGCGGCGCCACGACTGATACTGCGCGAGCAGCTCGTGTGGTGGTACGAAGAGCAGCGGAAGCGCGAGCAGCGCACCCAGGACGAGGGCGAAGCGGAGCGCGAAGCGAGCGCGCCTCGGGTAGAGCGTGGCCATGGCGAGCGCGGCGAGCGGAAAAATCTTGACGATGGTGCCCAGTGCGATCGCCAGCGCCGCGCCGAATTGACGGCGTTGTTCGAAGGCGAGGAAGGCCAGAATCACGAGCGCGGCTACGAGCGAGTTGCTCTGCGCGCGCTGCATGTTGCGCAGCACTTCGAGGTAGAGCAGTGCCAGCGCGAGCGTGCCGGCGCTTCCCGGCAGCAGGCGGCGCACCGCGTAATAGAGCAGCAGGGCATTCAGCGCGCTCCAGGCGAGGATGGACAGCGGGAGCGGCAGCGCCGAGAAGGGTGAGAAGAGGACAGCGAACGTCGGGCTGTACTTGAACAGGTCATGGTACTGCCCGGGGTGCGGCGCGTAGAGATCGCGGCCGGCGATCAGATTGCCGAACGCCGCGCGAAAGATCGCGAAGTTGTTGTCGGGGTCGCCGAAGCCCTTCGGGATGGAGACGGCGGCAATTGACACGACGTAGAGACCAAACAGCCAGCGATTCCGGTGGGGGCCGTGCGCGGCTGCGGGTTCCGTCTCGAGAATCATGGCTGGATTTTGCTGCACGACCCGCGCCGTGAACAGGCCCCATGGAGAGGAGCGGCATGACGGGAGCCGGGCGGCTGATATTGCCCATTCCCCGCTGGGGAGGCAATGTGTGACATGACAATCCGCGAGCACCACATTCCGGTTTCGCGCACGGCGCGATACTGCACGACGGGCGGCACCGGTGCGCCGGTGCGCGAGGTGTGGTTTGTCTGCCACGGGTACGCGCAACTGGCAGCGCGCTTCATCCGCCACTTCGAGCCGGTGGCGGGTGCCCATCGGCTCATCGTCGCTCCGGAGGCGCTCTCGCGCTTCTACGTGGAACGTGCCGGCCAGTCGCACGCGCACGTCCCGGTGGGCGCGTCGTGGATGACGCGCGAGGATCGCCTTTCGGAGATCGACGATTACGTCGAATATCTCGACGCGCTCTACGCAGCGATTTTCCAGCAAGTGTCGCGCGCGGATGCGACCGTGCTGGTGCTCGGGTTCTCGCAGGGCGTAGCGACTGCGGCACGCTGGGTGAGCCGCGGAGCCGTGCATGCGGACCAGCTTGTGCTCTGGGGCGGTCTGTTGCCGGCCGACCTGGAATACCACGCGGCCGTACACCGCTTGCGGGAGACGACGGTAACGGTGGTCGTTGGCGATGACGACCATCACGTCAGAGCCTCTGACATGGCCGCGCAGGCCGAACAGCTGGCTGCCCACGACATCTTCCCGCAGTCGCTGAGCTACCCAGGGGGCCACCGGCTCGACCCCAATGTGCTGCGGGGGCTGGCGGCTGGTATGCCCACGCGGTCGTAGTCGCCCATCGAGGAGTTCCGGGCATTCCGGGCAGGCGGTCTGTACAGCTGTCGGTCCCTGATTCAGCTACATTACGCGCCTGCGAACGGCTCGCGCCGGACGGCGTCCCCTCATTGATTCCGTGGCCCCGTGACATCGGAAGCACCACACCTCTCGCTCGTCATTCCGGTCTACAACGGAGCGGCCCGGCTCCCTGCGGTCCTCGAGCAGCTTCGGGAATTCCTCACGTCACTTCCGTTCCGGTGGGAACTCATCTTCGTGGATGACTGCAGCACCGCAACCACGACACTGCTGCTCAGTGATTTTGCGCGCGACATGCCTGGCGTTGCGGTGCTGCAGAACGATATCAACCACGGGAAGGGTTTTTCGGTGGCGCGCGGCATGCTGGTGTCGTGCGCGCCATACCGTGTGTTCACCGATGCTGACCTCGCCTATCCGCCCAGCGAAATCCTCAAGGTGCTCTGCGCGATGGAGCGCGGTGCGGATGTGGCCGTGGCCTGCCGGGTCCTCCCGGAATCACGCTACCTCATGAGTCCCACGTTCTTTTCCTACCTGTACACTCGGCACGTCATGAGCCGGGTGTTCAATACACTGGTGCGGTGGACGCTGATTCCGGGCATACTCGACACGCAGGCGGGGCTCAAGGGATTCACCGCGCGCGCCGCGGAGCTGGTGTTCCCGCGGATCACCATCCCGGGGTTCGGCTTCGACGTGGAGGCGTTGCACATCGTGCGAAAGCATCGGCTCGAGTTGCGCCAGGTCGCCGTGAACTTCCGTTACGACGAGGAGCCGACGACCGTGCGCTTCACGCAGGATGTGATACGGATGGCGCGCGATCTCGGTAGCATTCGCGTGAACGACTGGCGAGGGCATTACGACTGACCGGCGGCGCCTGATCGTCAACGCTGATGATCTGGGGTATTCCGACGGCGTAACGCGCGGCATTCTCGAAGCACATGCCGCAGGCGTCGTCACGTCGGCCACCATCATGGCCAACGCCCCCGGCTTCGAGCACGCCGTCCGCTGCCTGCGCACAGCGGGGGTATCGCTCGGCGTCGGCGTGCATCTCAATCTCGTGCAGGGCCGGTCGCTCACGGCAGCGCCGTCGCTCACGGATCCACGCACCGGCAAGCTCTATCCGCTCGGCTCGCTGGCACTCCGCGCATTCACGGGCCGGATTGCGCCGGAGGACATTACCGCCGAATGCGCGGCGCAAATCGACCGTGTGGCCGGCGAGGGCATTGCAATTACGCACGTGGACAGCCATCGCCATACCCATGCGCTGCCGGCTGTATGGCGGCCCATGGCCGTGGCCGCGCTCTCACGCGGCGTTCGGCTCGCGCGATGGCCCGCGGAATCGCTCACGGTGGATCCGGCGAACCTGGCTGCCGATGCCAGGAAACTGGCCATCGCGGGTCTGTGGGGTGTCGCCCGCCGCCGCGCGCCGGCATTGCGCCATCCCGATGCCTTCGTGGGCATCTCGCTTATGGGCGGAACGCGTCTGCTCCCGCGTCTCCTCCGCGTACTTGACACCCTGCGCCCGGGTACCACCGAGCTGATGGTGCACGTTGGCCGTGTCGATGCCGAGCTTGCCGCGAAGGACCCCTACACGTGGCAGCGCGAGCATGAACTGGATGCGCTGACTTCAGCCGCGCTGCGCGGCCGCCTCGGACGCGGCGACATCGAGCTCGTGCACTTCGGTGCGCTCGCCTGAGCCCAGTGGCCGGCGCGCGAGCAGTTCCACCTGCATGATCACCCATGCCAGTGCGCACGGCAGCGTCTTCACTCGGTACGGCACGAGGATGTGATTGTACAGCCAGCGCGGCGTGATATCGGTTGAGGAAATTGACACCAGCAGGATCGTGAGCACCACGATGGCGGTGTGCAGCGTGGTGCGCGGTGTGCACGCATACCAGATCGCGATGCCCGTTACCGCGATCACGAACGAGGGCGACTCCGACTGGTGGTTGAAGATCACCAGGAAGACCAGCAGCGAGCAAAGGTAGCGCAGGCGAACGTCCAGCGTGTGTCGTTCGCGCCATCGCACCGCGAGGGGCAGGAGCAGGATGCCGGTTCCGGCGAGCTGCACTGGCCAGTTTGGCCACTGTACGCCGAACCAGAGGCGGAATTGTTCCATCACGCCGCCGTACAACCCAGCACCTGAACCGCCGCCCATCGCCAGCGCATCGGCCGCCTCGACGTGCTTCCATGCGAGGTATTGCGCGCCGAGTTCATGCGGCGAAACGAACAGGAGTGGCAGCGCGATGAACGCGAGCAGCACCGTCGCAACGATGAGCGCAAAGCGCAGCCGCCGTCCATGGAAAATCGCGAGGGACACCGCCGCCAGCGGGAAGATCTTCACAAAGATTCCGGCGCAGATCCACAGTGCTGCCCCGAGCTGGCGACGTCGCTCGAGCGCGACGAATGCGAGGATGACAAGTGCGGTCACGAGGCTGTTGCTCTGCGCACGTTGCATGTTGCGCAGCACCTCGAAGTAGACCAGCGCCAGAACGAGTGTGGCCCGACGTCCGGGAATGAGACGATCCACGGCGAACCAGAGGAGGAAGGCGTTCAGCGCACTCCACAGCAGGATCGACAGTGGGAGGGGCAGCACCGCCAGTGGCGCGAACAGCACGGCAAACGTGGGACTGTACTTGAAGAGATCGACGAACTGTTCCGGATGTGGTGCGTACATATCACGTCCGGCGAGCAGATTGCCGAAGGACGCGCGGAAGATGGCGAAATTGTTATCGGGTTTGAAAAGCCCCTTTTGGAACGAAACAACCAGTACGCTTCCCACATACGCCGCGAACACCCACCGTCGCCAGCGCCTGCCCGTGTCGTCCTTCTGCGGTCGTGCTTCCATGGAGGTCATCGGCTGTCAACTTTGAGGTTCCGCGTCGGTGCTGCTAGTTTAGGGCCTACGCCGGCGATTGCTGCACTTCACATCCCTGAGCCGACAGCTCACAGCCGCCCCACCATGCCCCGTCCCGTCACGCTCTTCACCGGCCAGTGGGCCGATCTGCCATTCGCGGTGGTCTGTGCCAAGGCGAAGTCCTTCGGATATGATGGCATTGAGATCGCGTGCTGGGGAGACCACTTCGACGTCGAGCGAGCGCTGAGCGAGGATGGTTACTGCCAGTCGCGGTGGGACATTCTCCATGCGCACGGGCTCACCACGTTCGCGATCAGCAACCATCTCGTGGGGCAGGCCGTGTGCGACCACATAGACGGGCGGCACCGGAGCATCCTGCCGGCGCGCGTGTGGGGGGACGGCCGCGAGGACGGTGT